>JAEXBU010000013.1 GCA_023393815.1 Bacillota bacterium
ACTTAATCACGGTGAGCGGTGCCGATCGCGTCATTTGCATGGATCTTCATGCCGGACAAATCCAAGGATATTTCGACATTCCCGTGGATCATTTGACCGCCGTTCCCTATTTGGCCAAGTACTTTAAGGATACGATCGACACGTCCAACATCGTCGTCGTCAGTCCCGATTTAGGCGGCGTCACCCGTACCCGAAAATTTGCCGAAGAATTAAACGGTGCGCCCATTGCTATTATCGAAAAGAGACGTCCGAAGGCCAACGAAAATGTAGTAATGAACGTCATCGGTTCGATCGAGGGAAAGGACTGCATTTTGGTCGACGACATTATCGATACGGCGGGCACCGTATGCAAAGCCGCCGAAGCGCTTAAGAAATACGGAGCAAAAAAAATCTATGGATGTGCTACCCACGGCGTTTTATCCGGTCCTGCCATCGGACGCATCGATCAATCGGTGATGGAGCGCTTCGTCATTACCGACACCATCGATTTGGACGAAGAAAAGAATATCGACAAGATCGACGTCGTCTCCGTAGCGCCGATCCTCGCCAGTGCCATTCGTCGAGTTAATACGGATCATTCCATCAGCAAGATCTTCGAAGAAGTGTAAAATGCTTATTGTCGGTTTAGGCAATCCCGGGGATCGTTATAAAAACACGCGGCATAATGTCGGCTTTAGGGCTCTCGATGCGATTGCCGATGCGTTACGCATTCCCGTAAATTCCATAAAATTTAAGGGGCTTTATGGAGAAGGGCGCGCCTTTGGGAAAAAGGTGCGTCTTTTAAAGCCCACCACGTATATGAATGAAAGCGGCCAATCCGTAAGGGAATGTATGGAGTATTTTAAGATCGATCCCGAAGAGGTATTGGTTCTGGTGGACGACATCGACATTGCCTTCGGTACCATTCGTCTCCGAAAGTCCGGCAGCGCAGGCACGCATAACGGGCTGAAGTCCATTATTTATCAAATCCGATCGGATCAATTTCCCCGCATAAAAATTGCCGTGGGAAAGAAAGATCCCCGGATGGATTTGGCCGATTTCGTCCTCGGCACCTTTTGCGGAGAAGAAAAAAAGGTGATGGACGAAACCATCGAAAAGGCGAAAGATGCTGCGCTCTTGTTTTTAAAAGAGGGGCCGGATGCCGCCATGAATACCTATAACGGAAAGTAAAAAACAGCTCCACGTGGGCTGTTTTTTTAGGAGGAACTATGACGCGGATTTACAATCGGCTCTTTTTACAGGAGCCGCCCTTTCAACAGATTTTGGAAGGATTGAGGGAGAAGGAAGTTCCCATCGGCTGTTACGGGCTGGCGGAGCCTGCTATCGCGCCTGTTATCGAAACCATCGGGTGGGATCAAAAGCGGCCCGTGCTCGTGGTTACGTACGATCTTGCTCGGGCAAAAAAATTAGCGGAGGATTTATCCTACTATGCGGAAGACGGAGTGTACCAATTGCAGGCTCGGGAGCTCTTTTTCTTCCAGCGGGATGCGGGGAGCAACGAGCTTCTCAGCGCCCGCCTCAGAACCTTACAGGCGATGTTGCGCGGAAAGGCGAAATACGTGGTGACGACGCCGGAAGCGTTGGGCGGCATTTTTCTCAAGCCGGCCCACTTGGAAGCGGCTGTCTTCTCCCTGAACGTAGGCGATATAGTAGAAACCGACGGACTCATTCAGCGCCTTTTGGCTTCGGGCTACAAACGGGTGGATTTTGTCGAGGGCATGGGTCAATTTTCCATACGGGGCGGAATTATCGACATTTACAGTCCCGACGACTACCCCTACCGCGTCGAACTCTTCGATGTGGAAGTGGATTCCATACGCCGCTTCGATCCCGAGACGCAGCGTTCCATAGAGGACGTGGAGACGGTGGAGATTTTTCCCGTGCACGATGTGATCTTTGATGCGCCCTTGCAAGACACCATTGCCAAGGCCATCGAAAAAGATTTGAAGAAGATAAAAAAGTTGAGCCGCATTTCCCAAGAGCGGGCAGAAGAAAAGTTTCTTCCCCTCGTGGAAAAGTTGAAAGATCGGTCCTTTTTGTCTCACACGGATCTTTTGCTGCCCTACATTCCTCAAAGGGAGCGCGCGTCCGTGGTGGATTACTTTAAAGAGTCGCCGCTGATTTTTGTGGACGAGCCTCGCCGCGTGAAGGAAGTCGCCGAAAAACAGGAGTTGTCCTTGGTGGATACCTTAAGCGATTTAGCCGATGCGGGAGAACTTTTAAAGTCCCACTTGGCCATTCAAATCGACTACGAAACCATTCGCGAGGATTTGCGGTCGCGAGATCTGATTCTCTCCAGTCATATCGTGCGCGCCTCCAACGAAGTGCCGATGAAGCGCATCGCCAATTTCCACGTGAAGACCGTCACCGGTTTCGGCGGGCGATTGCGATTTTTTAAGGAAGAAATCCGCCGCTATTTGGACAAGGAGTATTCCGTCGTACTGTTGGGAGGAAGCGCCGAGAAAACCGAGCGACTGAAAGAAACTGTTCGGAACATGGGTTTTCAGGCGGAGCCTCTTAGCGACGACTTTATGCCCGGAGTGATACAATACGACACGGGTCATGTTCACGGCGGTTTTGAAATGGAAGACCGGCGCTTTGTTCTACTACATTCCACGGAGATATTTGGCGAAACGAAAAAGAAGAAGCGGCGGCAAAAGAAAAAAGACGTGATCGACTTGGGAAGTCTTTCCGTCGGCGATTACGTGGTTCACGAAATGCACGGCATCGGGAAGTTTATGGGCACGACAAATTTAGAAGTGCAGGGAATTCATCGGGACTACATTGCTCTTCTTTACCAAGGGGGCGACAAACTATTTCTTCCCATGGATCAAATGGCTTTGATTCACCGCTATATCGCATCGGACGATGCGCCGGTGAAGATCAACCGATTAAACACCCAAACTTGGAAAAATACCAAGGCCAAGGCCAAGCGCAGCGTGGAAGAAATGGCGGAGGATTTAATTCGTCTCTACGCCAAACGGGAAGATGTAACGGGCTACGCTTTTACGAAGGACCAGCCTTGGCAAAAAGACTTTGAAGACGCCTTCCCGTACGACGAAACGGAAGGGCAGTTGAAAGCGACGGAAGAAATTAAAAGCGACATGGAAGAGGCCAAGCCTATGGATCGTTTGCTCTGTGCCGACGTGGGTTACGGAAAGACGGAAGTGGCTTTGCGGGCGGCTTTTAAGGCGGTACTCGACGGAAAGCAAGTGGCTTTTCTCGTGCCCACCACGATACTCGCACAACAGCACTACAACACCATGCGGGAGCGTTTCGCAAATTTTCCCGTAGATTTGGCCCTTCTCTCTCGTTTTCGCTCGAAAAAAGAGCAAGAAAAGGATTTGGAGGGTCTGAGGATCGGCTCCGTAGACATTGTCGTCGGAACCCATCGCCTTTTATCGAAAGACGTGAAGTTTAAAGACTTGGGCCTTTTGATTATCGACGAAGAACAGCGCTTCGGCGTGCGGCACAAGGAGCGCCTCAAGCTGTTAAAGGAAAATGTGGACACGCTGACTTTGACGGCGACGCCTATTCCCAGAACCCTGCAAATGTCTCTCGCGGGCATTCGGGATATGTCCGTCATCGACGAGCCGCCGGAGGAACGCTTCCCGGTACAAACCTATGTAGTGGAGTATAATCCTATGATGATTCGCGAAGCTATCTTGAAGGAGCTGGATAGAGGAGGACAAGTTTACTTTGTCTATAACCGCGTGCGAACCATGGAAAAAATGCTCGGGGATTTGATGGAGCTGGTACCGGAGGCTCGCTTCGCCATGGCCAACGGGCAGATGGGGGAACGTGAGTTGGAAAACACGATGCTTCAGTTTTACAATCGTGAAATCGACGTGCTCCTTTGCTCCACCATTATCGAAACGGGTATGGACGTGTCGAATGCCAATACCATGATCGTGTGGGAGGCGAACCGCCTCGGCTTATCTCAACTGTATCAACTGCGGGGGCGAATCGGCCGCAGCAATCGCATCGCTTATGCCTATTTTTCCTACAAGCGGGACGCCAGTATATCGGAAGTGGCGGAGAAGCGTCTCGCGGCCATTCGCGAATTTACGGAATTCGGAAGCGGTTACAAAATCGCCATGCGGGACTTGGAAATCCGCGGTTCGGGAAATATATTAGGGGAGAGTCAGCATGGACACATGAACGCCATTGGCTACGACTTGTACATTAAATTTTTGAAACAAGCTGTACGCCGTGCCAAAGGGGAAGAAGATGTGGAGGAAGTGGACACGTCTATGGACGTACTCCTCGATTCCTACATTCCGAAAAACTATATCCAGGACGAACCGCAGAGGATGGAAATGTACCGAAAGATCGCCGTCGTAGCGGACGACGAAGAGGAGCGCGACGTCATCGACGAGTTGATCGACCGTTTCGGCGAGCCGCCGAAGGCTGTACTTCAACTGATTCAACTGTCGAAAATTCGCCACATGGCGTCCACTCTGCAAGTGGAATCCATACAACAAAGAGGGGGAGAGTACCTTTTTCACTTTGTCGAAGGCTACGAATTGGACCTGTCCCTGCTTAACGAACTCACCAGCGTCTTCGGTAAGCGGGTGGTCTTTTCCATGGCTGGCGAGCACAGTATTCGCCTGTCTGCGGAGAAAAATGCCCTAAACGATGTAGAAAGAGTCCTGGATCTTATGAAAATACACAAATTGCACACACGGAGCGCCTAGTTTCTTGCTATAATGAGAGAAACGATTATCGAAGTAAGGAAAGGATATTTATGACTATTACCCATACTCTGAAAAAAATCGGCGTCGTCTGCTTGGCGGCATCGGTTCTTCTAACCGGCTGCGGAAAGAATAAAGACGTGGCCGCAACTGTCAACGGAAAACCCATTTCCATCGAGGATTATCAACGGGAATACAAGCTGCAAGCCCAACAAGCCATGGCCCAATACGGGGACGACTTCCTCACCCAAAAGAGTCAAGACGGTAAACAAACCATGGGCGAGTTGATGCGCCAAAACACGTTGGACAATTTGGTTCGCTTTGAAATTTACAAACAAGATGCCGAGAGCAAGGGCATTAAGATCGCGGACAAAGACGTAGATGCCGAATACAAAAAAATGGTCGATATGTACGGAGGGGAAGACAAGATGCAAGAAACCCTCAAAGAAAACAACTTGACCGTGGACAAGATGAAAGAGTACATGAAGACCAACCTTCTCATGCAGCAGTACCAAGAAAAGATGATGAAGGACATGGAACCCACGGAAGAGGAACTCAAAAAGTATTACGAAGACCACAAAGACGAGTTTAAGACGGCGGAAGCCAGCCACATTCTGGTCAAGACCCAAAAAGAGGCCGACGCCATTAAGAAAGAATTGGACGGCGGCGCGGACTTCGCAAAACTCGCCAAGGAAAAGAGTTTGGACACGGGCACGGCTGAAAACGGAGGTTCTTTAGGTCAATTTTCTCCGGGACAAATGGTGAAAGAATTTGACGACAAAGTCTTTTCGATGAAACCCGGCGAAATTTCCGATCCCGTAAAGACTCAATTCGGCTACCACATTATTAAACTCGAAAAGATTTCCAATGACTACAACAGCGCGAAAGACGCCGTAAAAGAAGCGGTAATCCAAGACAAGTTTAAGGAGTACAACGAGAAACTCGAGAAGAAGGCCAAAGTGAAGCGCACGGTCAACACGGCCACGGATATTCCCGTAGAACCGGTGAAAAAAGCGGATACCGAGGCCGGTGGAAACGAAACGGGTGCGCAATCGAAAGACGCCCAAAATTCGAAGGAAAACAACCAAGCGAAGGAAACGGAAAAAACATCCGATACAAACAAAGAAAAGAAGTAGGCGATGCTTTGCGCCGGTAAAAACAGTCCGTCTTTTGAGCGGGCTGTTTTTTCGATCAAGAGAAGGGGCTATTCGCTTTGCCGACAAACGGCTGAATTAGGCTAAAAAATCCTTTTTTAACTAGACAAAGCACGCCGTGGATAGTACAATAACTAAGGTAAAAGGGGGACGTCATGGGAAAACTACGTGTTGTCGGCCTGGGTCCGACCAATGAAAAGGACTTAACGGCCAAAGCAATGGAGGCTATAGGCGACGATTCGCAAAAATTTCTCAGGACGGAAGAGCACGACGCAGTCGCGTATTTTCGCTCCCACCACATTCCTTACAAAAGTTATGACTATCTGTACGAGTCTATGGACGACTTCGACTCCATTTACCGCGCCATTGCGGAAGATCTATGGGAGCGTTCTAAGGAGACGGACATCAGTTACTTTGTGCCCGGCCATCCATTGATTGCGGAAAAGACCGTGGTCTACTTGCTGGAGAAAGATCCTTCCATTGAAATTGTCGACGGTCTCAGTTTTATGGAGCCGGTTCTTACGGCGGTAAAGAGAGATCCCGTCGACGGCATGAAGATCATTAACGGGGATGATTTTTCCGATCTGGATCTGGACGTTCACGTAGACACGATCGTCACGCAAGTGTACAATCAACGGATCGTTCGAGAACTGAAGTTGGCCATTGCCGAACTGTACGGCGACGAGCACGCCGTATTCGTCCTGTCCCATGCGGGGCACGAAACTAAGGCCTTTTGCGAAAAGCGGCCCGTGTATCTTTTGGATCGATTCGATGACTACGGATATGAAACGAGCCTCTATATTCCAAGAATAGAGGCGCAAAAAGATGTAAGGGATATTGTAAGATTGATTCGACGTCTTCGCGGACCCGACGGTTGCCCTTGGGATGGAAAACAAACCCACGAAAGCATGAAGACCCACTTAATCGAAGAAGCTTACGAAGCGGCTTATGCCATCGACTGCAAGGATACCTTTGCCATGGAAGAAGAATTGGGCGACGTCCTTTTTCAAGTGATGTTCCACGCCGAGTTGGCGGCGGAAGAAGGGACCTTTTCTTTGGCAAGCATCGTCGAGTCCCTGGTGGAAAAAATGATCCGGCGCCATCCCCACGTCTTTCAAAACGGCGTGAGCGATTGGGAGGGCATGAAGGCACAGGAACGCGGCAGCCGTACGCTATCGCAAAAAATTCGCCACTATGAGGGGTTGCCCGCCCTTCTGCGAGGACAAAAAACCCTGAGACTCGTGGCGGACGATTCTTTTATTCTTGATTCTTTCGAGGAGATGGACGAAGACAGAGGCCGTATCGTGAAGGGGCTTGTAAACGTGTTGATCGACGCCGAAAAATCGGGGATTGACGCGGAGAGCGCCCTGGCATCGGCACTGGGACAAATTGCCGACGTCCTTTCCGAAAGAGAAGGGAACGAACATGAAAATCTTTAGGAGGATACTATGAACAAATCTGAACTCATTTCCAATATCGCTGAAAAAAGCAACTTATCCAAGAAAGACGCCGAAAACGCATTAAACGCCTTCTTGTCTACCATCGAAGAATGTTTGGCAGACGGCGACAAAGTCCAATTAGTCGGCTTCGGCACCTTTGAAGTTCGCGACCGCAAGGCACGCGAAGGCAGAAACCCGAGAAATCCTGAAGAAGTCATTAAAATTCCCGCATCGAAGGCTCCCGTCTTCCGCGCAGGAAAGGCATTAAAAGAATCGGTCAACAAGTAATTCAAGGGTCCTGAAGGGCCCTTTTTTTGAAGGGAACATTATGCGCATCGACAAATACTTAAAAAACGCACGTATCATTAAACGGCGCACCGTGGCAAAAGAAGCCTGTGACGGAGGGCGGGTTACGATTAACGGAAAAACCGCCAAGGCAGGAGATGAAGTGTCCGTAGGCGACATAGTAACCGTCCGATTCGGCAATCGCAGCCAAAAGGTTCGAGTCCTCGATGTTAAGGACAATGTGCAGAAAAAAGGCGCCGAAGACCTCTACGAAATCCTTCTTGACGATTGAAAAGATTGCCAAAACGTGCGATACTAGTAGTACTGAGGTGAGACTATGGCAAAGGGAAGAAAAATGCACAGAGTTCCCGTTCAAACGGCCCGTTGGGTGATTATTGCCGTGGCCGTCTTTTGCTGTGTCATCAGTTTTAGAACGTGGAAAGAAACCCGCCAAAAAGAAGCCATTATGCGGGAAAATCGGAAGAAGATAGAAGCGCAATCCGAAGAAATTAAAAAAACGGGTGCGGACATTCGCAACAGCGATAGCTTGGAATTTGCGGAAAAAGTCGCCCGAGAAGATCTGGGCATGGTCAAACCGAGAGAAGTTATTTATGTAGACAGGGAAAAAGAGAGCGACAGAAACCTAAACGAGGAGGATACAAGGTAATTTATGGCAATTGAAGTAGGAGCTATTTTAGAAGGCGTCGTTACGGGCATCGTCAAATTCGGCGCATTCGTACAACTCGACGAAGATCACAACGGACTGGTACATATCTCGGAAATTTCCGATGAATACGTCAAGGAAGTGTCGGATCATTTGTCCAAAGGGCAAAAGGTTAAGGTCAAGGTGCTTTCCATCGAAGACGGCGGGAAGATCGCTTTGAGCATGAAACAAGCCCAACCGAAGACAGAACATAAAAAGCCCCTTCCCCAGGCGGTTCAATTAAACAGAGAAGTCCATAAATCCGATGCGTCCAGTTTCGACGATATGTTGAGTAAATTCATGAAAGTCAGCAACGAAAAGATCGAAAGCGCGAAACAACGTCGAAACGTTAGACAGGGTAAGACGAAGAGAAGATAAAGTATGCGTCGCCTAGCGGCGCTCTTTTTTTGAACGGAGGACGTTGTGCTGGAACTTTTCGAGGGCGTCGTAAAAGAAAATAGCCACATTCTCGTGGCTCTATCCGGCGGACCGGATTCCATGTACCTTCTCTATTTGCTGAAGAATGCCAGAGACGAAATCCCCTTTGATTTGCAGGCGGCGCACCTACACCATGGATTGCGGGAGACGGCGGACCGGGATCTGGCCTTTGTAGAGAGGGTGTGCGATGCGTGGGGCATTCCTCTGGTGACAAAACGGGTCGACGTCTCCGCCGTTGCGCGAGAAAAAAAATGCGGTACGGAAGAGGCGGGGCGCATCGTGCGCTACGCTTTTTTCCGGCGACATAAGGCACCCGGCGGGTTAATCGCTCTGGCCCACCACCTGGACGATCAGGTGGAGACGATGCTTCTTCGATTGATTCGAGGAACGGGGCTTCGGGGAATGGAAGGAATGAAAGTTCTGGAAGGGGATGTATTCCGGCCCCTGTTATCCATGACAAAGGACGAGATTTTAAGGGAATTGGAAAAAAACCGCATTCCCTACGTCGTCGACGAAACCAATTTGGAGACGACCTATTCCAGAAATCGAGTGCGATGGAACATCGTCCCGGAAGCGGAACGGATCAATCCGGGATTTCAACGGGTAATGGAAAGTTTTTCCGCGATGGCGCGAGAAGACGAAGAGTGTTTAAGCCAAAGAAGCGTCGAGCTTTATGAGCGTTTGGCGAAAAAGAGACGAGGCGGCGTCCGATTGGACGAGGAAGTCTATGATGCGCCCGATGCCGTGCGCCGGCGCGTGTTTCGAAGAGCCATCGAACAAGTGAAGGGTTCGGTGAAAAACATCGGTTACGATCACATTCGTTCCATCGATGCGTTGCAAAAAGCCGAAACAGGCACAGGTATCGATTTGCCGGGCGTACGGGTAGAGCGCAGTTACGGTTGCGTGGCGTTTACGATAAAGGAGAGTCTGCAGAAGACGGAAGAGGAAGTGACCTTACAGGACGGTGTGGCCAATTTTTTGGGGCACCGCTTCTATGTAGGCGACGGGGAAGAATTCGTCTATGTGAAGGATCCTACGGCGGTGCGGATCCGCACGCGGCGAGAAGGAGACGTCATTGCCCTGAAAGTAGGGCATAAAAAATTGAAAGATTTATTTATCGACGAAAAGATTGACCGCCAGCTGCGAGACAGCTGGCCCGTGGTTCTGGAAGGGGAACAGGTTATCTGGGTCGTCGGATTAAGAAAGGCTTATAGGCAGGAGGAAAAGACATGGCAGAAACTCGCGTGGATTCCATCGAAAAAGATGTAGAAGAAATTTTGGTTTCAAAAGAAGAGATACGATTGGCCGTTAGCCGTATCGGTCGGGCCATTACGGAAGATTTCCGCGGCGAAAGCCTAATCGTCATCGGCATTTTAAAGGGTGCCTTTGCCTTTATGGCAGATTTAATTCAAGCTATCGACTTACCTATGGAAATCGACTTTATGGATGTTTCTAGCTACGGCACGTCTACCACCTCCAGCGGGGAGGTGCGCATTTTAAAAGACCTGTCCACGACGGTGGAAGGGAAATCCGTTTTAATCGTAGAAGATATTGTGGATACGGGTCTTACGTTAAGCTACTTGACGAAAGTAATGGAAAGCCGCGGCGTGAAGAAAGTGGCCATCGCCACCTTGCTAACCAAGCCTTCGCGCAGGGAACGGGCGGTACAGGTCGACTATGTAGGCTACGAAGTGGCGGATAAATTCGTCGTAGGTTACGGCATCGACTACGCGGAAAAATATAGAAATCTACCCTATATCGGCGTATTGAAGCCTGCTATTTACGAGAACTGATTCCCGAAAATATGGTATACTGACAAATACGATAGAATAGGAGGTTTTTGATATTGAATAGAAAATGGAGCGGCGTCGCCTTTTATATAGTGCTTTTGGCTATGCTGATTTTCGGCATTTACTTTATCAATCCGTCTCAACGAACGACGGAGGAAATCAGCTATACCGACCTTGTAGAAGCGATTCAAGACAAGGACGTGAAGTCCCTCGACGTAAAAGGCTCGGAAGCTCTGGTTACGAAGAAAAACGGCGATGTGGTTCGGACGAACATTCCTCCCATCATCGGTGATGCTTTTTATACGAATTACCTGAAAGAGCCTATCGAAAAGGGCGACATCACCCTGTCTTCCACCCCGGTGAATACACAGGGGCCGTCCTTAACCAGTTTTTTGCCCACCTTTGTGGTCATGCTATTTATGGGTTATTTGTTCTTCAGCTTTATGAAGAGCCAACAGGGCGCCGGCGGACGCATGATGAACTTCGGAAAAAGCAAGGCGCGCGTGATGGAAGAAGACGAAGAGCAAAAGATCACCTTTCAGGATGTAGCGGGTTTGAAAGAAGAAAAGGAAGAACTCTCCGAAATCGTGGACTTTTTAAGGAGTCCGGGAAAGTTTGTCTCCATGGGTGCGCGGATTCCCAAAGGAGTCTTGCTCGTTGGTCCGCCGGGTACGGGGAAGACCTACCTGTCCAAGTCGGTGGCGGGCGAAGCCAAAGTGCCTTTTTATATAATGAGCGGTTCGGATTTCGTGGAAATGTATGTAGGTGTAGGCGCGAGCCGCGTACGCGATCTCTTTGAGACGGCGAAGAACAATGCGCCATGTATTATTTTCATCGACGAAATCGACGCAGTAGGGCGTCGGCGCGGCGCGGGTCTCGGCGGCGGACACGACGAACGGGAACAAACCCTAAACCAACTTCTCGTAGAAATGGACGGTTTCGGCACCAACGAAGGGGTCATCGTAATGGCGGCCACCAACCGAGCCGATATTTTGGATCCGGCGCTCTTGCGTCCCGGTCGCTTTGATCGCCAAATCTACGTAGGCCTTCCGGATGTGCGGGCACGGAAGGAAATTTTAGAGCTTCACGGAAAGAAAAAGCCCTTGGCCGACGACGTGGATATGTCGGTGGTGGCCAAGCGCACGGCGGGTTTCACGCCGGCGGATTTGGAGAATTTAATGAACGAGTCGGCTCTTTTGGCGGCACGTGCCAATCTCCGAAGGATTACTATGGCCATTGTCAACGAAGCGAGCATTAAAGTGGTGGCCGGTCCCGAAAAGACCAGTGCCGTCATGAAAGAAAAGGAGCGCAAGCTTACCGCCGTTCACGAAGCGGGCCACGCGGTAGTCTCTCGCCTCTTGCCCGGCTATGATTCCGTCCACATGATCACCATTATTCCCCGCGGACGGGCCGGCGGATTTACCGCTTTTTTGCCCGAGGACGACATTATGCACTTTACGACCAAGACAGAAATGCAAAACGAACTCGTGAGCCTTTTAGGGGGACGAGTGGCGGAAGACTTAGTTCTGGACGATATATCCACCGGGGCCTCCAACGATATCGAGCGGGCCACGAAGATCGCCCGCGAAATGGTTACTACCTATGGGATGAGTGAAAAGATAGGAACCCTGACCTACGGAAGCGATTCCGATTCGGTTTTCGTTGCTCGAGACATGAGCCATACGAAAGATTATTCCGAAGAAGTGGCCGCCGAAATCGACGAGGAAATGCGCCGCTTTGTCGGGGAAGCTTATGCCAAGGCCAAAAGCCTCTTAAAGGAAAACATGGATACGCTTCTGCGGGTTTCCGATGCCCTCTTAGATAGAGAAACCATCAGCGGCAAAGAGTTTGAAGTCCTCTTTACGGGAGGGAACCTCGAGGAAGATCCTCTAGGAACTGGCGAACGCATCGAAAAGGAAGAATTATCGGAAGAAGCCCACGAGGCATTGGAAGAAGGCAAATAGAGTAAAAGCATTCGGCTTGGTCCGGGTGCTTTTTTTGCATCAGGGGTTTTCTATAGAGGAATAGAAGGGAGGTTGGATGTGTATTGTAAAATACGATGGATAGCCTTTTCCGTTGACAGGCCTTTTGGGAAAAGGATAATCTTATAATATAGACTATCATTTTTAGAGGAGGCATTATGAACGACATAGTAAAATC
Source organism: Bacillota bacterium (assembly GCA_023393815.1). Lineage (GTDB taxonomy): Bacteria > Bacillota > Clostridia > Tissierellales > Peptoniphilaceae > Aedoeadaptatus. The sequence continues at coordinate 12,664 of JAEXBU010000013.1, forward strand.
CGTGCCGAGGGAATGGATGCGCGCCGTTATGGGCGAGGGGATGGGCACCTTTCTTATGTGCTTTTTCGGCATCGGTGCCGTGGCTGTAGCGACCTTGTACGGTGCCTACACCGGCCCCTTTCAAGTGGGGATCATTTGGGGGCTAGCCATTGCCATCGGCATTTATGCCACGCGAAATTTGTCTGCCGCGCACTTTAATCCAGCGGTCACCTTAGCCATGTGCTTGAGCGGTCGCTGCGCGTGGAAAAACTTTCCCATTTACTTATGTGGTCAAATGATCGGTGCCATGTTCGCCGGCGTAGCTCTGTGGATTTTCTTTAAAGATAGCGTACAGGCGGCCCTTGTAGCCGACAATCTGACCATGGGCGTGGTGAGCGGCCCTTCGAGTATTTGGTGCGAAGTGTTCCCCAACACGGCGAAAGGCGTGATTCCTGCAGGTATCGCCGCGTTTGCCGAAGGTCTGGGCGTGTTTCTTTTGGTCATTATTATTTTCTCCATGACCGAAGGCTGCAACTTGGGGCGCCCGAGTGACGATATCTTTCCTTTGTTTATCGGATTCACTGTGTCCTGCCTCATCGGAACCATCGGTCCTATGACCAACGCGGGTTTGAATCCCGCGAGGGACATTGGCCCCAGAATCGTCGGATACTTAGTGGGATTTAAGAACGTGGCCTTTTCGACGGAGGTCTTTTTGGTATACACGCTTGCGCCGTGTGTGGGTAGCGCCTTGGCGGCTTTGGTCTTTACCAAGGCGATCGCCCCCTTACAACAATCGAAATCGAATGACAATTGTTGCTGCAAATAGGAGGTTTAAATGGATATTCGCGAAGAAGTAAAAAAATATTACTCGGAAGTGACCGGCGAAAAAGAAGGGAAAATGGAAACAAATATCTGCTCTTGCGCTTTGGACGCTATGCCCGAGCATTTACAGGAAATCCGAGAACAGATCCCTGAAGAGATCGTGAAACGCTTTTACGGTTGCGGTTCACCGATTCCCGCAGCTCTGGAAGGCTGTACCGTCTTGGATCTAGGCTGTGGCACGGGACTGGACGTGTACATGGTGTCAAAACTCGTCGGCGAACAAGGCAAAGTCATCGGCATGGATATGAACGAAGATCAATTGGCCATCGCACGAGCCCATCGAGAAGAAATGGCGGAAAAATTCGGCTACGAAAAATCCAATGTTACCTTTGTGCAGGGCTATATCGAAGATTTGTCGGCCATAGAAGACGAGAGCATCGACGTAGTTATTTCTAACTGTGTCATCAACTTGTCTCCCTATAAGGAAGCGGTTTTCAGTGAAATTTACCGCGTCCTTAAAAAAGGAGGAGAGTTATATTTCTCCGATATATTTGCCGATCGACGCATGCCGGAAGAATTGGAAAACCACCCGGTTCTTCGCGGGGAGTGCATGGGCGGTGCCATGTACGTGGAAGATTTTCGTCGGCTTATGCGCAAAGTCGGTTGGGAGGATTTCCGTTACGTGTCTTCGACGGCGGCTGCCGTAGACAATCCGAAGATTGAAGCGCTGACGGGAAACATCGTCTTTACTTCTCGCACCATTCGTGCCATGAAATTGCCGGACTTTTTGGAAGATATTTGTGAACAATACGGCCAATTTGTCGTCTATAAGGGTGGCATTGCCGGAAACGAATTTTATCTGGATTTAGACGATCATCACCGATTCTATAAGGATTTGCCCGTTTCGGTGTGCGGCAACACTTGTGCCATGATTCAAGAAACGCGATTTGGAAAGTATTTCGACGTCTTCGGCGATCGATCGAAACACTTCGGCCCCTTCGAGGGGTGTTCTACGCCTCCTTCTGCCGATGTCGGAAGTGCCGACGGGGGAGGTTGCTGCTGTTAACAGGTAAGGGAAGCCTACGGGGCTTCTTTTTTTGTGCAGTGAAATGCGGGCATAAAAAAATCCCCTGTGGGGGACTTTTTATCGATTTAAGCTTTCGAAGTGATCGAAAAGGCCTTCTGTTTCGCGTAAGGCCTTATCGGAACCGATGGCGACCAACTCATCTTTTTTCATAAGAGCGTCCATACTGTCGGCGTAGTTTCGAAGGTCTTCTACGGTGGTTTCCAAAGCTTGGGTCCTAAGCGTTTCGATGTCTTCTTTGCTCGTGCCGTTTAAGAAGCGCTTAAAATCCAAGACGCCATAGGCCGAGGGCGCCATGTGGGGATCGAAGGCGTTCATGACGCCGATGATCATATCCGCCAAATCCCGTGGAGAGAGCTCCAGGGAGCGGAGGAAATCGCCCATACCGTCGTAGGCGGCAATGGTTTTTTCAACGTGAGGATCGCGGTAAGAGTAGGTAGCTACGTGACCGCTCTTTGCAATGCGTATGCCCGCTCCGTAGGCGCCGCCTTTGGCGCGGATTTCCCGGTGCAGGTAGAGATTGCTGAGGACATTGGCAAGAACTGCCATGTCGCCGGTGTAATCCTTGTGCAAGTCTTTAAAGCTTGCGCCCTTAGCTACGTAGTTGACTTGAGAGTTTAAGGTAAAGGCTTCTTTTTTGTGACTCGGCGTAAAGTTTATGGCGACATCTTCGGCGCCTATGACGGGAAAGGTGACCAGAAGGCGGGACAGAGCGGTTTTCGCCGCGTCCATATCGTCGTTTTGGGCGATGAGATTGGCCGTGAGTCGATCCTTGGCGAATAACTTTTGAGCCACGCCCTTCAGACGTGCGCCAGTAGCAAGAAAATCTTTTTTATCCAGTAGATCGCAGACGAAGTCAAAGAAGGCGAGGCCGTTCATGAGGTCGTCCACGTAGGCGGCTTCGGAAAAATGGGTACGCACGCGATTGGAGACGATTAAGTGGCCGGACTGTAACAGAGTATTGGCGATATCTGCCTTAAGCCCTTCCAAGATTGTCTTGAGCCTATTCGCATCGTCGAATCGGCTGTTGTGAAGGATTTCGTCCAAGACGGCATAGCCGCGCGCCATTTGTCTCGGCAGGGCACCGGTGGAGATAAAGAAGTAGGGAGTGTAGCCCGTCTTTGTTTCCTCCACGATGGTGTCGAAGGTAAAGCCGCCGCCGGAGAGGAAGATTTCCGTTTCCAAAGTTTGCTCGTCGTAGTTTTCCGTAGCGACCTTGGTCAGCACTTCCCCCAGAAGGGATGCATAGGCCAAATCCTCTTCGGACAGGTGGCCCATAGTAAAGGCCAAATTTGTGTAGACGATACCGTTGGTGTTTAAAGGGTTTTCTGTGAGAAGGACGCCTTCTTTTTCGGTTACATTGCGGGGAATGGGCGTGATGCCGTCGGTTAAATCCGCTAACTCCAATTTTGGAATCGTGGCCTTGGCTTCGGGGGAATCTGGGGTCGTTTGGTAGTCCCGTAAATCCGCGACCAGTTGCTCGATGGAATTTTTTTCGTCATCCGACAGAGCGTCATAGGCCGCCTTTTGCTTTTTCGCCAAGAATGCATCCTCTCTCTTTTGTTTTCCCACCTCCGGGGCAACGTTCATAAAAAAGCGGTGGGTGGGTTTGAGGAAAAACTCCCGAATCTTTTTTTGGTAGAAGTCGGTGCCGATTTTTTCTCTCAGTTTTTTCAAAATAGGTAGGATTTCCAAGGCGTCTAAGGGATTTTGGCCGTAGAGCCAGGTGTTTAAGGCACCGATGTAGGAAAGCAGATCGGCGTGACTGCCGCCGCCTCTACGTACGGTAAATTCAAATTTTTCAAGCGTGGCTTTGAGCATATCTTCTGCTATACCCTGATCCGCCAGAGTGTGCAAAGTGTCGGTGACGATGCGCTTGAAATCTTCGTAGCGATCTTGTTGCGCCCGGTAGGCCACGAGGGTAAAGTCCCAAGTGTTCGAGGCGGAAAGTTCCGAGTACACGTCTTCGCCGATGCCCGCCGCCTGCAGGGGTTTTTTCAACAGACCGTTTTCCGATTCCACAAAGAGCTCTTGGAAAAAACTGCGGAGCAGTAAATCTTCCGGCGTGGGATTTTCTTTGGCGCAAAGGGAAAAAGCGAAGTAGTTTTTTCCGGAGGGATCCTCGCCTTCGCTTAAGTCGTAGGTGGCGCGAAATTCTTTGGGCTCGTCAAAGAAAGCATGGCCTTCGATGGCGGAGGTCGGATCGCTGTAGTCAAAGGCGCTTAAATAGGCGGAGTCCAAATAGTCCAAACGTTCGTCGAAATCCATGTCTCCGGCTAAGAGAATGTAACTGTTGGAGGGGTTGTAGAAACGTTCGTGAAAGTGTAAAAAAGCCTCGTAGGTAAGGTCGGGAATGTCTTTGGGATTTCCCCCGGAATCGTGAGAGTAGGTACCTTGCGGGTGCAATCTTTCCCGAATCATGTCGCTGATCCGATTGTTCGGATCGGAATAGACGCCTTTCATTTCGTTAAAGACGATGCCGTTTGCCACGAGGCGGCCGTCTTGAATTTCCGGATGCCAGCCCTCTTGGTAAAAAATCTTGGGATTTTCTTTCATGGCCGGATAAAAGACCGCATCCAAATACACGTCCATCAGTTGTTTAAAGTCTTTTTCGTTTCGGGAACTGATCGGATAGAGGGTCTTGTCCGGATAGGTCATGGCGTTTAAAAATGTTTGTACGCTGGAAGACACCATGTCCATAAAAGGTTCTTTCGTCTTGTATTTTCGCGATCCGGAAAGGGTCGAGTGCTCCACAATGTGGGCGACGCCGGTGGAATCTTCGGGCGGCGTCTTAAAGCCGATGGCAAAGGTTTTGTTGTGGTTTTTATTGTCGATTAATAAGATTTCGGCACCGGTACGCTTGTGTTTCAGAAAGGACACGTCGCCGTGCAATTCGTCGATGGTCCGCTTTTCGATCAATGAATAATTCTTGTTCATAAATTCACTCCTGTTCTTGTCATTCATACCCGTTGAGGCCGTTGAAAATCAAAAATAGCGTTAAGATTCACACGCTTCTAGGCTCGGCGGCTACTCGGAGAAGAAATGTATGCTATAATTCTAAAGAATGATTGGAGGACAAATATGAAATTACAGGAAGATTTGTCTAAGCGCGATCCCATACGCGTCGCCGTCGTCGGTGCCGGATTGATGGGATCGGGATTGGTTGCACAGCTAAAAACAATAAAAAATATAGATGTCGTGGTGTGGTCGTCGCGCAGAAAGGATGCGATCCTCGCGAAAGCGGAGGAAGTCGGCTTAAGAGAAAATACCTACGATTTTTGCGAAGAATTTGATCGGGCCGCGGAAGCCCTTCGCAAGGGAAAGATGGTTTTGACGACGAATAATTCACTGGCCTGGCGTCTCGAGGCGGTGGATGCTATTTGCGATTGCACGGGCAATACGGAAGCCGGTGCGATTCTGAACGAAAACGGGCTGAACGCGGGCAAGCATAGCATCAGTTTCAATGTGGAATGCGATGTGCTCCTCGGACCGTATTTTCTCAGGAAGGCGAAAGAGAAGGGACTTTGCTATACGGGAACGGCGGGAGATGAGCCGGGAGCCATTATGGAACTTTACCATTTTGCGGAGTTTTTAGGTTTTCGCGTAGTGGCCGCTGGAAAAGGGAAAAACAATCCCATGGACGTAGAGGCGACGCCGGAGACGTTGAAAGAGCAGGCGATAAAAAAAGGCATTAGCGCCCGTATGCTGACCTCTTTTGTAGACGCCACGAATACCATGATCGAGCTCAATGCCGTGGCCAATGCGACGGGGCTTTTACCCGACGAAGGCGGTTGCGTGGGGATACACGCCACCATAGACGATTTAAATAAAAAGCTTCGCACCAAGGATTTGGGCGGAGAAATAAACCGCCGAGGAACCTTGCATTTCGTTCACGGTATTGCGCCGGGGGTTTTCGTTTCCGTAGAGTGTGACGAACCGGTTATTCAACGGGAAATGCCGTATTTGTCCATGGGAGAAGGGCCGAATTATGTTTTTTATCGCCCCTATCACCTGACGAATATCGAGACGCCTTTGACAATTGCGAAAGCGGTTATGTATAATGAACCCACCATTGCGCCGGAGGCGGGCTATGTGGCTCATACGGTGGCCGTGGCAAAAAAAGATCTGCTTCCGGGAGAGAAAATTCAGGGAATTGGCTCGAGCACTTGTTACGGCACTATGCTAGAAGCAGAGCGTGTTTACAACGAGAGGTTTTTGCCGATTGGGCTGATCGTAGGCGATGTAAAAGTGACGCGGCCCGTGAGAAAAGGCGAAATACTTCGTCTGGAGGATGTAGAGCTTGACGGCGACTCCACTCTGGTGCAGTTATTTATGGAGGAACACGCCGAGTTTTATGCTTTACCAAAGAAGACGCATGTGGTATAATACGTTACCTAATAGTTAGAAGGAGGATGTGACGCTGTGAAGCTGACGCAGGAAATTGATTACGCCTTTCGTATCGTCGCACACTTGGCGGCCAACGAAGGCGACGTGGTCGGGGCGCCGACGATTGCTGAGGCCATGGGCATTCCCTCCCGGTTCACCTTGCGTATTTTACGCAAATTGAATTTAGGCGGATTGACGGCATCTCGCCGCGGTGCAAAGGGCGGCTATAGTTTAAACCGTCCGGCGGAGTCCATATCTCTCTATGATATTATTTTGGCCATCGACGGGCCTATCGAGCTGAGTCGATGTATGCATGCAGACGACCCCTATTGCAACCGATTCAATTCCAAGGAAATTGCCGGGTGCAAATTCCATCGAAGTATTTACGGTTTGCAAAAGGATGTGATCGGCCAATTAAAGGCCATGACAATTACAGACTATATCGAACAATAGAAGCCGAAGACTTGAACTCCCTATTTACAGAGAGGCACAGTAGCTGAGAGGTGCCATTATAGTGAAAGTCGCATCACCTTCTTTAGAACCTTCGGGTCGTCCGCCGCGTTAAGGCTTTGAGTGATAGGATCCTATAAGTAGGGTGGTACCGCGTATAAAAGCGTCCCTTCGTCGTTCGACGAGGGGGCTTTTTTTATAGATTATTGAACAAAGGAGAAGATTATGGCAAAGTTTGAGACATTGTCCCAAGACACCGCCGACGTACGCGAAAAGCGAATCGTCGATTTTTGGCAGGACATGGACCTGTTGAAACGTTCCGTTCAAACGAGGGAAGGAAAGGAAGACTTTATTTTTTATGAAGGGCCGCCGACCGCAAACGGTAAACCCGGTATTCATCACGTCATGGCGCGGACCTTAAAAGACCTTACTTGCCGCTATAAAACCATGCAGGGTTACCGGGTCAATCGGAAAGCCGGATGGGATACCCACGGTTTGCCCGTTGAGATCGAAGTGGAAAAGAAGCTGGACTTGCACAACAAGCAAGACATTGAAAAATACGGCATCGAAAAGTTTAACCAAAAGTGTCGGGAATCGGTCTTCGAATACGAAGGGCTGTGGCGGAAAATGACCGCTCGCATGGGCTACTTGGTAGATATGGACGATCCCTATATCACCTTAGACAACAGCTACATCGAAAGCATATGGCATATTTTGGATAAGATGTTTAAGGATGGTCTCATTTACGAAGGCCACAAAATTTTGCCCTACTGTCCTCGCTGCGGCACGGGTCTTGCTTCCCACGAAGTGGCGCAGGGCTATCAAGAGGACAAGACGCCGACCATTACCATGAAATTTAAGGCCAAGGACGAAGACGCCTATTATTTGGCATGGACGACCACGCCGTGGACCGTTCCCTCGAACGTGGCTCTGGCCGTGCATCCGGATGTGGATTACGCCAAGGTGAAATACGCCGATGGCAATGTCTATTACTTGGCGAAAAACTTGCTGGATAAAGTGTTGAAAGATACCTACGAAATTCTCGACGTAGTGAAAGGAAAGGCGTTGGAAGGCCGGGAATATGAACAGATCCTGGATCAAATCCACGTAGAAGGTAAGGCGTTTGTCGTCGTTCTCGCCGACTACGTCACCACCGAAGACGGTACGGGGATTGTCCATACGGCGCCGGCCTTTGGGGAAGACGACTACCAAACGGGTCGCAGAAACGACCTGGCCTTCGTCAAGCCGGTCGACGACGACGGGAACTTTACGCAAACCCAATGGAAGGGCCAATTCGTCCACAACGTAAACGAAGAAATCATCGATTATTTAAAGAGTCAGGGCAAGGTCTTCAGCAAGGAAACCATCGTCCACAATTATCCGCACTGTTGGCGCTGCAAGACGCCGTTGATTTACTATGCGCACCCCTCTTGGTACATTGAGGTTACGAAGTTTAAAGAGCAATTGGTGAAAAACAACGAGGGAGTAGATTGGTTCCCGTCCTTTGTGGGCGAAAAACGCTTCGGGAACTGGCTCGAAAATTTGAACGATTGGGCCATCTCCCGCTCCCGCTACTGGGGAACCCCGTTCCCGATCTGGCGTTGTCCCGATTGCGGCAAGCTCCGGAGCATCGGAAGTATCGCGCAATTGGTCGATGAAGCCATCGAAGACATCGATGAAACCGTCGAGTTGCACCGGCCCTATGTGGACGACGTGCATTTGCGCTGCGAATGCGGCGGCGTCATGGAAAGGGAAAAAGACGTCATCGACTGCTGGTTCGATTCCGGTGCCATGCCCTTTGCGCAATGGCATTATCCCTTCGAACACAAAGAAGATTTCGACAAACTTTTCCCTGCGAACTTTATTTGTGAGGGGATCGATCAAACGCGTGGCTGGTTCTACTCCCTTTTAGCCATCTCCACCTATATGACCGGCAAGTCGCCCTATAAGAGCGTCCTGGTCAACGACTTGATTCTGGATAAAGACGGAAAGAAGATGAGTAAATCCCGCGGGAACACCGTTTCGCCTACGGAACTCTTCGAAAAATACGGTGCCGATGCGGTTCGTTGGTATTTAATGTACGTGTCGCCCCCGTGGACGCCGACGAAGTTCGACGAAGACGGTCTGAGGGAAGTCAATAGTAAATTCTTCCGTTCCTTGAGAAACATCCACAATTTCTTTACCCTGTACGCCAACATCAATGATGTGGATCCCAGAGAAATCGACGATGTAACCTACGATGAAATCGACCGCTGGATGTTGTCTAAGTACAACAGCCTGTTAAAATCTGTTGTCGCCAATATGGAAATGCACGAAGTTACGAAAGTCGTTCGCGACATTCAAGATTTCGTATCGGAAGATTTTTCCAACTGGTACATTCGCAGAAACCGTCGGCGTTTCTGGGATGAAGAGGATACGCCGTCGCGAGATGCGGTCTTTAAGACCACGTACGACATCCTTCTGGGCGTGGCGAAAATGATCGCTCCCTTCGCTCCTTTTATCGCCGAAGAATTTTATCAAACGCTAGACGGCGGTGAAAGTGTCCACTTGGCCGACTATCCCGTAGGTGACGAATCCGCCATCGATGAAAAGTTGGAAGAAAAAATGGCGATCGTCCGTCAACTGGTCACCTTGGGTCGCGCCGGTCGTGAAAATGCCAAGATCAAAGTCCGCCAACCCTTGGGGAAAGTCTTGGTGGACGGTGACTTAGAGCCTTTGATCGGCGACTTGCGCGAACTGATTGAAGAAGAGCTGAACGTGAAGGAATTGGTCTTCTCCGACGATTTGAGTGAGTATATGACTTACCGCTTAAAACCCAACTTCCAAGAAGTGGGAAAAAAGTTCGGTTCGAAGATCAAAGATTTCCAAAAGAACCTGGCGCAGGCTGACGCCAAGATTCTCTACGATGCCTTGAAAAAGGGAACCGTCACTATGAATTTAAACGGCGAAGACACCGAAGTGGGACTGGAGGACGTCCTCGTAGATATTTCTTCGAAAGAAGGATTCGACGTGTGCATGGAAGACAATCTCTTCGTCATCCTGGATACGGAACTTACCGACGAGTTGATCGCCGAAGGCTACGTCCGCGAATTTATCTCTAAGGTGCAAAAGCAAAGAAAAGCCAACGACTACGAGGTTACCGATCACATCCACATCCAATACGATGCGCAAGGGGATGTAAAGGCGGCTTTGGAAGAGGCAAAAGAACAGATCATGGAAGAAACCTTGGCCGAAACCATGGAGCTTACGCCGGTGAATGCGGAAAAAACGGATTTAAACGACGGGACCATCGCCTTTGTTCTCGAACGTGCATAAGGCATGAAGTTATATATTCTGCGTCATGCAGAAACGGAGTGGAATCGAGAGGATCGAATTCAGGGACAAATGGATTCCGCCATTACGGCGGAAGGACTTCGATCCATTGAGCGGATGCGCATTCGTCTTGCCGCGGTACCCTTTGACAGGTGCTACACATCGGATTTAAAACGGGCGCGTCGTACGGCGGAGGGCTTGCTAAAATATCGAGCTGTGCCCATAATAGAGGTAGAAGCACTGCGCGAGTTGCCTTTGGGTTCTTGGGAAGGTATGCTTTTTAAGGACATTCAAAAAGATCCCCTTGCCCGCGCGTATTTAAAGCGGCCCGAGAGTTATCATCGAAAAGACCTGATGAATTTTCACGATCTCTATGAGAAGTTGGAGCAATTTGTCCGCACTGTGGAGGCATCAGAAGATGAACACGTGCTTATCGTCGGCCACGGCGTGAGCATACGCGGGTTGTTTAATGTGATCGAGGGGGTCAGCGTCAATCACTTTTGGTCTCGTCCCATTGCCGAAAGCATGGGTCTCGGGCTGTGTGTTTACGAGCGGGGCGTGTGGCGCGTGCTTCGTCGAGCGGACAAAAAAGATGGATTATCTTATTGAGGTGTTCAATGAAAAAATTATCTTTAGCGAATACGCCGACGCGCATCGAGAAGGTTCAGCTGATGGATGCGGATCTTCCCGCCAATGTATTTATCAAACGAGACGACCTGACCGGCTTGTCGGTAACGGGCAATAAAATCCGGAAGCTGGAGTATTTGCTTCAAAAATCCCTGGACGATGGGGCCACGGATATTATTACCACCGGAGCTGTTCAGAGTAACCACGCCCGCGCCACGGCCATGGCCTGTGCGCGCTTGGGCTTTCAATGCCACTTGCTTTTGGCGGGATCGGAGGATGTACCCGATGAAGGCAATCTCTTTTTGGATCGCCTGTGCGGCGCGGACATTCGTTTCATCAGTCAAGAGGCCTACGACGCCGATCGCGACGAGATTATGGCGGCATGGAAAGACGAATTGGATAAGGACGGAAAGTTGACCGACGTGATTCCTATGGGTGGGAGCAACGGTCTGGGCAGTTTCGGCTATGTGGATTGTTTCGAGGAAATTCTCGAGCAGGAAAAGGCCATGGGCATCACCTTTGATGTCGTAGCTTGCGTCACCGGAAGCGCCGGTATGCTCGCAGGGCTCGTCTACGCAAACGCCCTTCACGAGGCAGGAAAAGAAATTGTCGGGATTTCCATTTCCTCGTCGGTCGAGGAGATTAAGGAAAAATTGATTCCGCCGATTATCGACGAAATGAACGAATGGAACGGAACATCCATTCCGGCAGACGGCGTCACCGTTATCGGTGGCTACGAAGGCCGGGGCTATGCCTTGAGTCGGCCGGAAGAGCTAGAATTTATTTGGGACTTCGTCTCGCAAACGGGAATTATTTTGGATCCCGTCTATACGGGCAAAGCTATGTACGGTACCCTATCCGAACTTTTGGAAGGACGTTGGGAGGGAAAAGAGAATATCCTCTTTATTCACTCCGGCGGCGCCTTCGGTTGGACAAGAAAGCAAATGGAAGCGCTCCTGCGCAAATAAATCTACGGAAAAGACGAGCTTCGGCTCGTTTTTTTGCGTAAAGATGCGATAAAATCGGCGATCCGGAAAGGAGACGGTGAAAAATTCATAAGAATGGGAACGGAAGAATGAAAATTACAGCGGGCTATGATATAATCGTAACCATAAAAACGTTTCCGCATGGAAATCGCACGATAGGAGGAATAATTAGATGAAAGCATATAACACGAGGGAAGTCCGAAACTTGGCCTTAGTCGGGCACAGCGGATCGGGCAAGACCAACTTGACAGAAGCGCTCTTGTACCAATCCGGTGCCACAAAACAAATCGGACATGTGGATCAAAAAAATACCCTGTCGGACTTTTCCAAAGAAGAAAAAGAACGGGGAACATCCATCGGTACCAGCATTATTCCTATCGAATGGCGAAAGATGAAGTTAAATATAATCGACACGCCCGGCTACATGGATTTTGTCAGCGAAGCCATGGGCGCATTGAGAGCGGCGGAAGCGGCACTCATGATTATCGACGCCACCGCCGGCGTGCAAGTCGGTTCGGAAAGAATGTGGAAGTACACGGAAGAAATTGGTCTGCCTCGAATTATTTTTGTGAATAAGATCGACGGAGAAAACGTTAATTTTCGCGCCCTTATGGAACAAATCGAAAGCCTCTTCGGTAAAAAAGTCATCCCCTTCTCCGTACCTATCGGTGAAGGCGAAGACTTCGTCGGCGTCACCGACGTTATTTTCCAAAAAGGCTTTCAATACAAAAACGCCGCGCCGGAAGAAGTGGAATTAAATCACGACCAAGTGAAGGCCACGGAACGGATGTATGAAGAAATCGCCGAAGTGGTCGCCGAAAGCGACGAAGTTCTCATGGACAAGTACTTCAGCGGCGAAAAATTCACCCGCGACGAATTGCTCGGTGGCGTGACGGCCGCACTCTTAAACGGCGACGCCGTCCCCCTCCTGGTAGGCAGTGCGGAAAAAGGGATTGGCATCGATATTCTGTTGAATACCATCGTCAACTATATGCCTGCACCGGACGACGAACGGGCACATACGGGCTTCCGTTACGAATCCGGGGAAGAACGCACTATGGCGGACGACGAACCCTTCTCCGCCGTAGTATTCAAGACGATTACCGACCCCTACGTAGGTAAGATTTCTATTTACAAAGTACTGAGCGGTACCGTGACCAAGGACACGGTGCTCTTTAACAGTTCCCAAGATGCAGAGGAAAAGAACACGGGGCCTTTCGTTATTCGAGGGAAAGAACAATTCCCCGTGGATGCGATTCACGCCGGCGACATTGGAGCCATATCGAAGCTCACGATCACGAAAACCGGCGACACCCTTTGCGACAAAGGGCACAAGGTCGTGTACAAGCGCGTAAAGATGCCGCAACCGGTTTATTTCTACGCGATCGAAGCGGCATCGAAAAATGACGAAGAAAAGCTCACCACGTCCCTTCGGAAGTTACAAGATGAAGATCCTAGTATCGTCATTAACCGCAACGCCGAGACGAAACAAATGACCATCGGCGGCCAAGGCAATGTGCACCTGGACGTTATTTTAGACAAATTAAAGAACACCTTTGGAGTGGAAGTAAAGAAAGTGCCTTTTATTGTCCCCTATAGGGAAACCATTCGCGGAACCGCTTCCGTTCAAGGGAAACACAAGAAACAATCGGGCGGCGCCGGGCAATACGGCGACGTTTGGATTCGCTTTGAACCCTCGGATGAAGATTTTGTCTTCGACGAAGAAGTCTTCGGCGGCAGCGTCCCCAGAAACTACTTCCCTGCGGTAGAAAAAGGTTTGGAAGAATCCATGGAAAAAGGCGTTCTCGCAGGATTCCCCGTGACCGGCGTCAAGGCCGTGCTCTACGACGGAAGTTACCACGACGTAGACTCCAACGAAGTCAGTTTTAAAATGGCCGCATCTATCGCCTTTAAAAAAGGGATTGCCGAAGCGAAGCCCGTGCTTCTCGAACCGATTATGGCCGTCGAAGTGGCCGTACCCGACGAATACATGGGCGATGTTATGGGCGATATGAACAAGCGTCGCGGCAGAATCCTCGGGATGGATCAACAACCGGGTGGAGGTCAATTAATTATGGCCGAAGCGCCGCAAGCGGAAATGTACGAATACGCCATTGACCTTAGAGCCATGACCCAAGGTCGCGGTTCCTTCACCATGGAATTCGTTCGCTACGAAGATGTACCGACACAATTGGCGGAAGAAATTATCGAAAAATCGAAAAAAGAAGAGAAATAAAAAAAGGCATCCGAAAGGATGCCTTTGAAACGATTTTTCTCGGTACTAGAAGGATCTTATGAAACGATTTTTACCCTTCCTTTACGACGTGAGTCGATTTATTGTCTCTTCGTCCATATTAGATCGTTCAGACAGGTTATTGGTGCGGTTTCTCGCCTCGATCGTCTTAGTGGCGGCGGCCTTTGATTTTATAAAACATTTGGAAAAGGTATTCGGACGGGAACAAGCGTAAATCGATCGAAAAAGGCGGTTTTCCTTTGCACCGAAAGAACTTGCGATTCTATGTTCTTGGAATTGTCATCTGCCTTCTTCCTTCCATTCGAAAGAAAGAGTGAAGACCTCACCGAAAGGTGAGGCCTTTTTTAATGGTCCATGGATTTTAAGGATTGCTTGAAAAGAACCAGGCCGACGAGGAACATAAGAACCAGGGAAAAAATGGCCTTGGATTGGCTGTCGAAAACTTGCGTTAGAGAGGAGACTAAGAAGGTGCCCAAAATGGAGGCACCTTTTCCGAAGACGTCGAAGATGCCAAAGTATTCGCCGCTCTGATCGGCGGGAATCAGTCGAATGAAATGCGAACGGCTCATGGCCTGAATGCCGCCTTGGAATAAGCCCACGGTTACGGCTAAGATCCAAAATTCCACAAGGTTATCCAACTGTACGGCGAAGAGGGCAATGCCCGTATAGGCGATAATGCAGAGGAGGATTAACTTCCATGCGGGATAGGTTTGGGACAGGCGGGCGAAGGCGAGGGAGGCGGGAAAGGCGACGATTTGCGTCACGAGGAGCGCCAAGAGAAGGCCGTTGGAATTTAGCCCGAGAGATTCTCCGTAGGCGGTGGCCATGTTGATAATGGTGTAGACGCCGTCAATGTAGAAAAAGAAGCTCAAGAGGAAAAAGAAAAGAGCTTTGTTTTTGTAAATCTTCGCAAAGGTCTTTTTTATATCTTCCATGCGTTTTTGCTCGAGCATGACGTGAATCTGTTTGTAGGATTTTATGAGGGGTAGGGTAAACGCGAGCCACCACAGGCCATTCATAAAAAAGACCGAGATCATGGAGAAGGCGGTAGAAATGCCGAATTTCGGAAGACCCATGATTAGGGCGAGAGACAAAATGAAAGGAATACAGCTTCCGATGTAGCCCCAGGCGAAACCGGTGGCGGAGACGCGGTCGGCTCGGTCGGTTTCCGTCACGTCCACGAGCATGGAGTCGTAATAAATTAAGGACGCATTGTAGCCGATTTTTGAAAGGATAAAGGCGGCGAGAAAACTCTGCCAAGTGGGGAAAAAGGGAAAGAGCAAAGACACGGTCACGGCCAAGACCACGGAGAGAAAGAAACTCTTTTTTCGCCCGGTGCGGTCGGACAAACGGCCTAAGAAGGGACCGGTCAAGGCGATAAATAGGGTCGATGCCGTCATGCCCAAGCCCCAATAGCTGAAATAATCGGCACCGGAAAGGCCGGCTTTGTCTGTCAAACTTCGAAAATAAATAGGGAGGATGGTGGTTACGAGCAAAATATAAGCGGAGTTTCCCACGTCGTAGAGCATCCAGTCCCGTTCGGTTCGTGTAAATTTTTCCATATTATCGCCCGTTGAAATTGAATTGAAAAAAGGCGGGGTAGTCGCGATTTTCCGTAAATGTGGCGACGGCCCGGTAGGCAATGGGATAGGCGAGGGTCATGAGCTCTTTCATGACGGGATTCGTCGTGTAGATGGACTCGGGGTATCCGTCGGGGTTTAAGAGCATACCGCCGAAAGCTTCGCCCATGCCCAGTTTATCCAATAGACGGTGTTTCAGTGCATAGGTCTTCTTGCTGTCCACGTGGAAAAGCTGCTGTCCGATGCGAAACGACGCCAAGGCACGGTGAATTTCGTGTGCATTCACGCCTCGATAGGGGGTATAGGCTGGGACGATGCCGGAAGAGACGTCGGCGGGCGCGGGCAAAATGGAGCGGCTTAAAAAAGCCGTAGGATCGTAGCCCTCTTCTTCCAAAATCACTCGGTCGAAATCCCGCTCGATAGTCATGTGATCCAGAGAGAGGATCTGTTCGATTCGGTCGATGTAAGGATGAACGGATAAGTCCAAAGAGAAGTGCGCCAAAAAGCCGAAGAAGTACGCCCACGTCGGCGACATCCGGGGACCTTGTTCGATCCAATCCTTATTTTTGTTAAGGAAGTCTGCGAGTGGTTTTTCGTGGATGGCCTCGCCGACGGATCGGGTTTTCGAGGTCACGTGGTAGAAAAAAATATCCGGCCCCTGAGAACCGATGGCGTAGTGATCGGGGTAGGCGGCGATAATTTCTTGCGCCTTGTCGGGCAAGGTAGGCAAGAGGCGTTCGCAAAAAAAGTAGTGCGCAATAAGACTGGCCATAACAACTCCTTTCGAGCTCTGTTATACTATAGGTGGAGGTTACACATGGAAAAACAATACAATGACTTTATAAACAATCTGAGTGGCGACTACGTAGAAGATTTAAACGCCATCTACGAGGAAGTGCAAAGGCTCTCTTTGGTAGGAGAAGCGGAGCTCGCCGATCGATTGTTGAACTACGGGCAAACATTAATGGCCGAGCATCGCGGGGAAGGCGACGACTACCGCAGCCTAAAACAAGACGATGCCGGGATCGATAAGTTTTATACCCTATTAGATGCGGTTTTTGCAAAAGTTTTGGACGAAGATATGGAAGGAGCCAAGGGATTTATCGATCGAATGGCGGAAGAAGTCAATTTTTTAAAGACGGCCTTGGATACCTTGGACGCGGGAGAATCCTTTTATTCCTTTCAATCCATGACGGAGGAAATTCTCTGTCGCGTGGAGCGAGACGGCGATCGGAAGCCGATCCTGGGACCGGAGATCGATATGTGGCTTACCTTGCGAGGGGGAGTGGCGGCGGAATTGAAAGATTACGACGAGGCCGTTCGATATTTGGAAAAGGCTCTGTCGGTCAATCCGATGTCTACAGCCAATTATCTTACGCTCTCGAAAGTATATAGGCAGCAGGGAAATATGGAGACGGCGAAGGAATACAACCACAAAGCCTTTGAAGCCGCCTACTTGGCATCGGACTTTTCCCAATGCTTTTCCAATGAAGGTTATTTTCTTTTTAAGGAAAACAGGCCGGAGTTGGCTCTCGCTATGAGCATGGTTGCCAAGGACTACGACGACGAAAACGACGCTGCCGAAGGCAATCTCTTTTTGATCGGTGGGCGCTATCCGGATGCGAAGCCGGCGGAAAAAGACGCCTTTTTGAATTACTTGAAAGATTGCCGAATTCAGGGAACCCTCGATCCGGATCGCGTAGAAGTGTTAAAACGCGTGGCGGAAAAGGCGGAAGAAGACGGAAATGTAGATTTTGCCATGGATCTCTACATCAATTTGGATGCGATTCTTCACGACGAGGCCATTCACAAAAAAATTCACGAGCTGGGCGCCTATTACGAGGATCGAGACACCTGCGAAGACGATTCCTGTACCCATCACGAGCACGACCACTGCTGCGACCACACCCATGAACACTGCAGCCACGAGCACGACCACTGCGGTCACGATCACGAATATCATGGCCACGAGCACGAGTAAGTTGAATCTTACAACCCTAGAAAAATAGCGAATACGTCCCTTAGTTCAGACGGAAGACAACCCTTGAATAAGTTTTCTGGGTTGTCTGTTTTTTGGGGGGCTTTGAATGCATTGCCTAAGCGTAATAAAAAGAGGACGCATCGTCTCTCGGGAGCAGGAGGTTGGTGGAAACGAACGTGTTGGGCGGAACGGTAATGCGAAGTGTTAGAAAGCGTCTTGGAAGCTACCTCCAAAAGGACGTATCCACAGACTGACGAGTTTATAGTAAGGACGTAGATATGTCCTTTGCACTACCGAAGGATGTAAATGTTATCCACAAGAACGCAAAGGACAATCTTTGTTTCTACGAGCAGTCGAATGAGAAGAGTGGTGGCGACGGTTTCCTTTTTTCCCTCTCGAAGGTGAAGAATTTGAGGGCGGAGTGGAATAGTTCTCCCGTCATCGTCGCCTATAGGGACGGGGCTTACTTACGGCACGGATTTTTGTGGAGATCCGGCAGAGATTCAAGATAAGACGTTGAAGGCAAACTTTGAAAAGGCCTGTGATCGTATCGATGATATCCTGATGACGGTTCGTGTAGGGAAGTAGGAAAGGATCTTTTACGTTGAATCGTGTTGGAGGAAATGTCGATACTATTTTTTTCGGTTTGAATGGTTCATTCCGGATAAAAATATCCATTGAGGAGAGGACTTCCTCAATGGATATTTTAGAATTATGGTATTGGGATTTTGCGATCAAAGCCTTAGTTGTGTTTGTTTTTAATATATTCGTCGATGCCTTTGGCAGCTTGTTTTCCTGCGCCCATGGCGAGAATGACGGTGGCGGCGCCGGTGACGGCATCGCCACCGGCAAAGACGTCTTCTACGGAACTTTGCCCTTCCTCGTTAACGACGATTCCTTGTTTCTTATTGGTTTCGATGTCCGGATTCGTGCCGGTAATCAGGGGGTTCGGATTGGTCCCTAAGGCCATGATGACCGTATCCACGTCCAGGGTAAAGTCTTGTCCTTCCAGGGGTATGGGGCGGCGGCGTCCCGATTCGTCGGGTTCGCCTAATTCCATGGGACGAAGTTTCATGCTCGTGACCCAGCCTTCTTCGTCGGCGAGGATTTCTACCGGGGCGGTAAGGAAGTGGAATTTAATACCCTCTTCTTTCGCGTGGTGCACTTCTTCGGCGCGGGCGGGAAGTTCGGTTTCCGTTCGGCGATAGACGACGGTCACGTCGGCCCCTAATCGCTTGGCTACGCGCGCGGCGTCCATAGCTACGTTGCCGCCGCCGATGACTGCGGTTTTGCGACCGGCGATAATGGGCGTGTCGTAGCCTGCTTCGTAGGCGTGCATGAGATTGGTTCGGGTTAAAAATTCGTTGGCGCTGAAAACGCCATTGTAGTTTTCACCGGGAATATCCATAAAGCGGGGCAAGCCGGCACCGGTGCCTAGAAAAATGGCCTCGTATCCCTCGTTTCGGATGCCGTCTAAGGACATGGTACGTCCGACAATGGTATTGGTTTCAAATTTTACGCCCAAGTCTTTCAATTTTTCCACTTCGCTCGCTACGACGGAGTCGGGAAGGCGGAATTGGGGAATGCCGTAGACCAGAACGCCCCCCGGTTGTTGGAGGGATTCGAAAACAGTCACGTCGTAGCCTTTTTTTGCCAGTTCGCCGGCGACGGTAATGCCCGAAGGGCCGGCGCCGACTACGGCGACCTTGTGTCCGTTGGGCGCATCGGCTTGGATGGTTTGAATACGGTTTTCCCGAGCGTAATCGGCCGCGTAGCGTTCCAATTTACCGATGCTGACGGCGTCGCCTTTTTTAGCGAGGACGCAATATTTTTCACATTGGCTTTCTTGGGGACAGACCCGGCCGCAGACGGCGGGGAGAGCTGTGTGTTTCGACAACTCCATGGCGGCGCCTGTAGGATTGTCTTCGGCGATTTCGTGAACGAAAGCGGGGATATCGATGGATACCGGGCAACCTTTGACGCATTGAGGCGCCTTGCAGTTTAAGCAGCGTTTCGCCTCTTGGACGGCTTCTTCGTGATTGTAACCATAGCAGACTTCTTCGAAATTTTTATTCCGTTTGTTGGGATCCTGTTCCCGCACGGGGACTCTCGTAAAACGATCCATTAGGCATTCCTCCAGACTTGTTGACCTTTTGTCTTTTCTACATGGATGTATTGTCTTTGCCGTTTCATGGCCAAGTCAAAATCCACTTTGTGGCCATCGAATTCCGGGCCGTGGACGCAGGCGAATTTTGTCTCTCCGTCGATATTGACGCGACAGGCGCCGCACATACCCGTACCGTCGACCATAATCGGGTTTAGGGAGACGATGGTGTGCAAGTCGTATTTCTTTGTGGTGAGACAGACAAATTTCATCATAATCATGGGTCCGATGGCGACACAGGTATCGTATTCTTTCCCCTCGTTTACGATCAAATCATCGATTTTTTCCGTGACCATGCCGTGAAAGCCGTAGGATCCGTCGTCGGTGGTGACGTAGAGATCGCAGTTCAGCGCTTGAAACTCTTCCTCGTAGATGACGGCTTCTTTATTCTTAAAGCCGATGATAACGTCGCAGTGAACGCCCCTTTCCGATAGGTAGCGAACTTGCGGATAAACTGGCGCGGCGCCGATGCCCCCGCCGACAAATAGGAATCGTTGTTTTTTTAATTCGTCGTCGGAGAGTTGCGTAAATTCCGAAGGCACTCCCAAGGGGCCGACGAAGTCTTTCAATTCTTCGCCCTTTTCTTTTTTCGACAGTTTGCTCGTCGAGGGGCCACTGGCTTGCACCACCAGATCCACCCATCCTTCCTCGCGATCGAAGTTTGCGATGGTCAAGGGTACGCGCTCGGCGTGCTCGTCGGCGATCACGATGACGAACTGACCCGGTTGGGCGGCAGTGGCGACCCGGGGCGCGTGAATGCGCATTAAAAAGACGTGCGGCGCCAAATTCTTTTTTTCTAAAATAGTAAACATACTATCCCCCCTATATCTCTGTGTATCCATTATAATAAAAGGGGAAGGGAATATCTATATAGAACCATTTTTTGTTGTATTTTCATCGCCTACTTGATTGAGGCGCGAAAATAGCGTAAACTGTGATACATTAACGAGATAAAGGAGACGACAATGCATTTTTTTTCGACTCGCGACCGGACGCGCGCCTTTTCCGCGAAGGAAGCTATTTTCCGGGGGCCGGCGGACGACGGAGGATTGTTTGTACCGGAGAGGATACCGGAAATAGATTTGGCAGATTACAGGGATTGCACATACGCTCAATTGGCGGCGGAGGTGCTTCATTTATTTTTTGATGACTTTTCCAAAGAGGAGCTGATTGTTTGGGCTGAAAAGGCTTACGGATCTTTTGCGGGTACGGAGCCTGTGGGCTATCGCACGTTGGGGGACATCACCGTGGCGGAATTATTTCACGGCCCCACGGCGGCATTTAAAGATTTCGCCTTGCAAATGTTGCCTTACCTTATGGCCGCATCGGCAGAAGGGCGCAAGGTGCGTATTTTAACGGCGACCAGCGGCGACACGGGAAAGGCTGCCCTGGCCGGTTTCCAAGATGTGGAAAACACAGATATTTTCGTCTTTTATCCGGCCCATGGCGTGAGTGCCATGCAGCGTAGAC
>JAEXBU010000052.1 GCA_023393815.1 Bacillota bacterium
ACATTACGTCGTCGCTCCCATCGAAACCACTGTAGAAGGGGATTCCATGGATGAAATCATCGACCTTTTGCGTGCGTGCGAAGCGAAAGTTATGGAAGAAGGCGCCGATTCCGTTTACTGTTACGTAAAGTTAAGCCACGGCAAAGATTCCATTTTAACCATCGATGAAAAGATCGGAAAGTATCAATAAAATTTTCAGAGGGAGTGTTTTTATCGTCGCGCTCTTGGTTCTTTGGCAGGTGCTGAGTACCTCGGGCCTATTGCCCGGCTACTTGCTACCCTCGCCGGTTCAGGTTATCGAGGGCTTTATTCAAGACTTCCCTCTACTGCTCGCCCATTCAAAAGTCACCTTGTTGGAGGCTGCCATAGGCCTTTTCTTCGGCATCGTCTCAGGCTTTCTCTGCGCCTTTTTCATGGATCGCCGAGCTTTTTTTAAAGACGCCCTCTATCCCCTCCTGATCCTGACCCAAACCGTGCCCACCGTAGCGATTGCGCCGCTGTTGGTCTTGTGGATGGGCTACGGTATGACGCCGAAGGTGGTTCTCATTGTCATCGTCACCTTCTTTCCCATGGCCGTGAATTTGTACGAAGGCTTTGCCTCCGCCGATATCGACGAAATGCGTCTATTGCGCGCTATGGGCGCAAGCAAGGGGGAAATCTTCACTTACGTCAAGCTCCCCAACGCTCTGGACGGCTTTTTTTCCGCCCTGAAAATTTCCGCTTCCTACTCTGTCGTCGGCGCGGTAATCGCCGAATGGCTCGGCGGCTTTCAAGGCCTCGGCGTCTATATGACGCGGGTAAAAAACGCCTACAGTTACGATCGTATGTTCGCTGTGATTTTTCTCATATCATTTTTAAGCTTAGTCTTAATGGGTCTGGTCAATCTTTTTCAACGAAAGGCCATGCCCTGGAAGCAACTGAACCGTTAGGAGTGAAAAAATGAAACGATTCTTACCCATTCTCTTAGCCGTCCTTCTGTTGGCGGGTTGTTCAAACGCTGCCGGTACAAAGAATAACGAAGAAAAGCAAAAAGTGCGCCTGGTTCTGGATTGGACCCCCAATACGAACCACACGGGCATTTATGTCGCCAAGGAAAAAGGCTATTTCGATGAGGTCGGCATCGACCTGGAAATCCTTCAACCGCCGGAAGGCGGCGCGGAAGGTCTCGTCGCCAATGGCGGCGGCGAATTCGGCGTCTCTTTCCAAGACACCATCGCCGCCTCTTGGGCCAAGGAAGATCCCCTTCCCGTTACCGCCGTGGCAGCCATCCTACAACACAATACCTCCGGCCTGTTAAGTGCCAAAGACAAAGGAATCGACTCCATGGGCAAACTCACCGGACACACCTACGCCACGTGGAATATGCCCATTGAATTGGCTATGATTAAAACCATGGTCAACGACGACGGCGGCGATTTCACGAAAGTAAATCTTCTGCCCTCCAACGTCACCGACATCGTCGCCGCCCTGAACAGCAACGTGGACGCCGTATGGGTCTATTACGGTTGGGACGGTATTAAGGCAAAGACGGCGGGTCTTGAAACCAACTACATTCCCTTTATCGACTCTCACTCGGAATTCGACTACTACAGCCCCATTCTCATCGCCAACAACGACTTCTTAAAGAAAGATCCCGACACGGCGAAAAAAGTCGTTGCGGCCATTGCCAAAGGCTATGATTTCGCCGCTGAACATCCGGAAGAAGCTGCCGATATTTTATTGAAAGCGTCCCCGGAATTAGACAAAAAACTGGTCGCAGAAAGCCAAGCGTATTTGTCGAAACAATACATCGCCGATGCGAAACAATTCGGCTTCATCGACAGCGGGCGTTGGAATGCATTTTATAGCTGGCTCTGGGAGAACAAACTGATCGATCGGGAAATCCCGAAAGACTTCGGTTTCAGTAATGACTACCTCCCCCAATAGCCCCTTGATGCAGGCCGAAGGCATCAGTCGCGCATTCGACGGCACGTATTACCTGAAAGATGTGAACCTTACCGTCCCAAGAGGAAAAGTCGTGTGCCTTCTAGGCCAAAGCGGCAGTGGAAAGACCACTCTCTTTAATATTCTCGCCGGTCTGGACAAACCCGACGAAGGTACCGTACGACTTCTGGGCGAAGATATTACGGCTAAACCCGGCCACGTAGCCTATATGCTGCAAAAAGATCTTCTGCTCAAGCACTTAAAAATCATCGACAATGTTTCATTGCCCTTGCGCCTTTCCGGCAAAAGTAAAGAAGAGGCGCGAGAAACGGCATCCAGCTACTTTAAGGAATTCGGTTTAGAAGGAATGCAGTTGCGCTACCCCGCCGCATTAAGCGGCGGTATGGCCCAGCGCGCGGCCTTTTTAAGGACCTTTCTCTTTTCTAAGGAACTGGTCCTGCTGGACGAACCCTTCTCCCGCCTGGACGCCATTACAAAGACGTCCATGCAAGACTGGTATATAACCATCAAAGACAAGTACCGACTTACCACGGTTCTTATCACCCACGATATCGACGAAGCCCTGCGCATGGCCGATAGCATTCTCGTGCTGTCGCCGAAAATGAAAACCTTCGGCTACACTTACGAAGTAACTGTCTCCGATCGAAAAAATTTTCCGACTACACCCGACTATTTGGAGGCAAAGAAAAAAATTCAAGACGCATTGCTTAAACTGTAAAAAATCCCTGCGACGCGGTTATTGAGCCGCCTTCGCAGGGATTTTTTCACTTATCGAACGCGCGAATCGAACAATGCCATGATTTCAAAGGGACTGTAGCCCTGGATTACCGTACCGTCGACGATCGTAACGGGCACGCCTTTGTATCCTTTCTCCCTAAATTCCCGTAAGGCTTCGGGATCTTTCGAAATATTTTTTTCGACGTAGGGATTATGTAGGCTATCCTCAAAAATAAACTTGGTCATTTCGCAGTACGAACATCCATCTTCCGTATAGATCACCACGTTCTTCACCATTTGCGCAGGCGGCGTATAATCGCCTGCCTTTTTCGAAATAATCGCCATTTCCGAGCGGCGAATCGGTCGATCCCCTTGGAAAAGTCCGTCGCTACCTTCGGCGGCAAGGATGCCTTCCTTCACTAAAGCCGCCACATAATCCGCCGCGGGAATTTGCACGTCGATTTCATTTGAAACGGTGCCCATTTGATCCACGTCACGCATTTTCAGGTTCGAGTGATCCTTTAGGCCGTATAAACTCAAGGCTCTGGCATAATATGCCGCCACTTCCTTGCGGGCGGGGAATACCACGTTCTTTGTATTGAATTGACCGGCCGCCCCAGCTGCTTGCAATTGCTTTTGCGTGATAATACCTCGGTCCAATGCATACGAGGCGCTTTCCACAGCCCATTCGGGTACGCCGTAAGAGCGAGCCATGCCGCTGTAAGATGCCACAGCCTGTTTCATTACGGCCTCCGTCGGCTGCTTAACGCCCTTGATCAAGACGAAAATCTCCGGCAACGAAACGTAGCGATCGGGCTTAAACGTGCCATCGGGATAACCTGTCAAAACTTTTTTGTCGGCCATTTCGGAAATACAGCTATAGGCCCAGTGGTTCGCTCCCACGTCTTTAAAGCGCGCCGCATAGGCGATGGGGCTTTGAACCGTCAACGTCAAGGTTGCTAAAGCGATAGCTACAACCGTCGTTCGTTTTTTCATTTTTCTCCTCCTTGTAAAATGTAAAATTCCATCGACATTACACGTTTCTATCATTTCCGGTGAGCGCGTCTTTATATTTCCTCTCTTGGACAGGGACCTTCCCCGAAAAGGCAAACGCGGGAAAGTTCGTATACTCCTTCTTACACCGTAAATCTCGTGCCTCCCGCAAGCGGAACGAGCGCCAAGAGAACAATGGTTAAATGCTTTTTCCCATCGATCCTTTTTATTCCTTCGTTTTCTTCATCGAACACCTTTATTGTACCAGTCTTTAGCCTTTTATGTATAGAAAAAGCGGGGTCGCCCCCGCCTTTTGTCGACTACGTCTATAAGCCGTGTTTTGTATTGGTTAACTATCTGTCTGGTCTTTCCGTCGCCGGAAAGCTCAAGCGACCTACCTTCTGGAGGCGACGAGCAGCCGCCTTTCATCCGCTTTGGTCTTGCTCCGAATGGGGTTTACATAGCCGCACAGTCGCCTGTGCGCTGGTGAGCTCTTACCTCGCCTTTCCACCCTTACCTTTGCAGGCGGTATCTCTCTGTTGCACTAGCCTTAGGGTCGCCCCCACCGGACGTTATCCGGCATTCTCGCTCTGTGGAGCACGGACTTTCCTCGCATGCGCGCAGTTAACTGACGTACTCGACTAGTAATTTTACCATATTTACTCGTCTATTTCAAAGACGAAGGGCGAATTCATCATTACGTGGGCCCGCGCTCCCGATAGATCTTCCACCCACCGAGCCATAGCCATCAATATGGCTTTTTCGCTTTCAAAGTGGCCGATATCCAAGACCATCAGCCCGAGTTCGTAGGCCCGTTGGCCGTCATGGTGCTTTACATCGCCGGTGATCAGTACATCGGCACCGGCAAGAGCCGCTTGGTCGATATAATCGGCGCCGCTTCCGCCCACAAAGGCAACGGTTGCCACTTCTTCTTTTTTCTTGCCGTAGCCCCGCACATTTTCAATGCCTTCCTCCCTAAAAATAGCCGAAAGCTCCGATAAAGTCATATGGCTTTCGCCGACGATTCCCAGTTCGTCCTCTACCGACAGGATGTGACTATTTTTTAACCCGAGCTTATCGATCCATTGCTCGTTCACGCCGTTCTTGGCTTTGTCCATATTCGTATGGGCGGAATACACGGAAATACCTCGGCGAATCAACGATACCACCATAGCGCCTTTCATGTTCTCTTCGCCAATGGAATCGAGTCCGCCGAAAAAAAAGGGATGATGGGTCAAAATGAGCTCCGCGCCGACATCTTCGGCGAGTGTTACGACCTCCGGCGTTACATCCATCGCGACGACCACATTCGTTACTTCCCTCTTAGAAAGTTTCAATTGCCATCCGCTGGCGTCCCAAGACTCCTGCGTCTCCTCCGGCGCCCATTCCCGTAATTTATCGACAATTTCTACACTGTTCAATGTACGCCTCCCATTTTTCCACATCTTTTTCCGCTTTTTCGATTATATCTTCGCGGCCACTCTCTCTTACCGCTTCGACTACACCTTCGAGCCGCGCCTTTTCTTTTTCCGCCATAGGCAAAAAGTCATCGCAAGAAAGAAAATTTCTCCAGGAAACGACATCTGCGCCGCCGGCGGCAATTTTCATCAGAGGGTAAAATTTCCCCCGCTCCTCGATGAGGTCCACATTCAGCAGGTGAAAACCGCCTTCGGAAAGGTAGTCGAACAGATCCTCCGCTCCCTGCATCGGCTGGACGATACACCAATGCAGAGCTTCTACCACGTCCCTTCCCCGGGACAAAATATCCGCGATTAAGTGGCCTCCCATGCCCATAACGATCGCTCCGTCGATCTCTCCCGGTGCGATAGGCGCAAAGCCGTCGCCGAGACGCGTTTCAAAACGCCCGCGAAAGGTGTCTGCAAGAAGTGTCGCCGCCTTATTTAGACTGGGCGCGGAAATATCCGTCGCGATCACTTTTTCCGCCCGGTTCGCCTCCAAAAGCGCGTGGGAGATATAGCCGTGGTCGCAGCCGATATCTCCCACACAATATCCCTTTGGTGTTTTATGAAAAACGGCTAACAGCCGCTTAGACGATTCGATCATTCCAAAAAGTCCTTCAATTTCTTGCTGCGGCTCGGGTGACGGAGCTTTCGCAATGCCTTGGCTTCGATTTGTCGGATCCGCTCCCGCGTCACGTCAAATTCCTTTCCGACTTCTTCCAGCGTGCGCGCCCGCCCGTCTTCCAAGCCGAAACGCAACGTCAGCACTTGCTTTTCTCTTTCTGTCAAGGTAGTGAGTACATCTCCCAACTGTTCCTTTAAGAGAATAAAGGTAGCCGCTTCCTGAGGCGAGAGAATATCGTCGTCGGGAATAAAGTCCCCTAAGTGGGAATCCTCTTCCTCCCCAATGGGCGTTTCCAGACTTACGGGCTCTTGTGCGATTTTTTGAATTTCCCGTACTTTATCCACGGTAATGCCCATTTCCTCGGCAATTTCTTCCGGTTGGGGATCCCGTCCCAAGTCTTGCACCAGTTGGCGCTGTACGCGCACCAATTTGTTAATGGTCTCCACCATGTGAACGGGAATACGAATGGTTCGCGCCTGATCGGCAATGGCACGAGTAATGGCTTGGCGAATCCACCAGGTAGCGTAAGTGGAAAATTTAAAGCCCTTCTTGTAATCGAATTTATCGACGGCTTTCATTAACCCGAGATTTCCCTCCTGGATCAAATCCAAAAAGCTCATTCCCCTGCCCACATAGCGTTTGGCAATGCTTACCACAAGACGCAAATTCGCCTCGGCCAATTCCCGCTTAGCCAGCTCGTCGCCCTCTTCCATGCGCTTGGCGATGGCCACCTCTTCATCCGGCTCCAAAAGGGGGATCTTTCCGATTTCTTTTAAATACATGCGTACCGGATCGTCCACACTTCCTCCGCGAACCTCTGCCGCTTCCTTTTTCTTTTTGACCGTGACCTTTTGCTTCTTTTCGCCTTCGTCTCGCAAAATTTCTACATCCAGGTCTTCGAATTCCGCATAGATGTCGTCAATCTCGTCGCTGGATAAATCGATGTCGTCAAGAGTATCGACGACTTCTTTCGCCGTTAATGATCCGCGTTTGACGCCCTTTTGAAATAATTTTTCGATGGCAGGATCTTTTTCCAAGATATGCTCGTCAAATTCATGGAGTGGATCCTTATGATCCAAATTGTTTGTCATCTATGATTCGTCCCCTTTTCTACTTCGTGTAAACGTCGGTTTATTTCATCCAATTCATATAATTTTTCCTGCAAATTTTGCGACGCGCCTTCGGCCGCAGACGTTTGTTCCATATGTTCTATATCGTGCAATAGCTTTTGACTGCGCAATCGAAGGCCCTCTGTATAAATCCGTTCGATAAGCTCGCACACAATGGCCTCTGCGTGTATTAAATCCATACCCTTTGTGAGGGAATAAAAACGTTCTTTCATGTCCGGATAGACATCAAAAAATTGCTCTTTTCGCTCCGTCTCGGACAGGTCTTCCTTGTACAAATCCGACAGCGTAGCAAACATACGACCGTAGGTCTCCGAGGCCACATACTTCCACTGGTCCTTTTCTTCAATAATGGAGAAAAAGTCCTTGTCTTCGAGGCCGTATTGCAAGAGCGTGAGCCACAATCCGTCTTGTCGATTCACAGGCGGATTCTTTTTTATTTCCCTCGGCTCCTTTATGCTCCGCCGAAACTCCGCTTCAAAGGATTCCGGGCGCACCCCGTAAGCTTCTGAAAATTTTTTGGCGAACACGTCTCGCTCCACAGGGCTCTTCACTTTCGATAGGATGCCTGTCACACCTTTCAAAAATTCGGATAAGGAGGCGGCGTCGCTTAATCGGTAGTCTTTTTCCAAATTTTGTACTTGATATTCGACATAAGACAGCCCACGGTTCAGCTTTCCTTCGAAAGCGATCTTTCCATAGTCGCGAATGTACTCGTCCGGGTCTTTTCCCTCTTCCAAAACCACGATTCGAGGCCGAATGTCTTCCGCCAATAAAATCTCGATGGCGCGATCCGTCGCCGCCTGCCCCGCCTTGTCACCGTCATAGCAAATGAAAACCTGCTTTCCGTAGCGCTTAATTATGCGCGCCTGCTCGCGGGTTAAAGACGTTCCCAAGCTGGCGACGGCATAGCCGATCCCCGCCGCGTGAAGGGAGATCACATCCATGTACCCTTCCACCAGTAATATGCGCTCCCGATCCGACACTTTCATCACGCGGTTTAATCCGTACAGCTCCCGACTTTTTTTATAAAGCAGGGTATCCGAGGAGTTTAAATACTTAGGCAAGCTATCGTCCAGGACGCGTCCGCCAAAGCCGACCACCCGCGATTTTCGATCGATAATGGGAAAGATTAATCGATTTCGAAAGCGGTCATAATAGTGGTCTTTCTTTTCGTTATAGGAAAGTAGGTTTGCTTCGAAAAGTTCCTTTTCTTCATAACCCTTGGCTTTCATATGACCTAAGAGCTGATCGCCGCCGGCAGGCGCAAAGCCTAAGCCGAAAGCCAGGATCATGTCCTTGCCGATGCCGCGGTTTTTTAAATAGGCCAAACTGTAGGGATTTCTACTTAAAATTTCCATGTAATAGAGAGCCGCCTCGCGATTCATGGCGACCATACGCTCCCTTTTCTTATCGGCGGCGCTGTCTCGAAACGAGGGTTTTAATTCGATATGAAGGTCCTCGGCCAACTTCTCTACTGCCTCAATAAAACCGAGGCCTTCCTTGTCCATTAAAAATTTTATAATGTCGCCGCCGGCACCACAGCCGAAACAATGGTAATATCCCTTGTCCGGTTGCACGGAAAAAGAAGGGGTCTTCTCCGAGTGAAAAGGACAAAGACCCATGTAACTTCTTCCCTTTTTTTCCAGTTTCGTGTAACGGCCGATCCACTCGACAATATCGCTCTCCTCTTTTACTCGCTGAATGATTTCATCGTCGATAATCGAAGCCATATTGCCACCCGCTTTCTACAGACTGTGCCAATCTTTCGGTACGTACAGTTCTTTCCACAAATTAATCGCGAAACGATCGGTCATGCCGGCGATGTAATCGGTGACCATGTCCTCATCCGTCATGGCGTGGGCCTTTGAAAAAACCAGGTGTTCCTCGGGAATCGCCCGCCGGTTCTCCATAAAATAGGTATATAGATCGCGTATAAGACGCTCCACTTTTCCGTCTTCGCTTTTCACCGTAGGGTTATAATATACCCGATCAAACATAAAGGCCCGAAGATCCATCATCGCACCGTATATTTCCGGATCCATGGTAATTTCGTCCAAATCCTCGCTGGAGACGATGAGGCTGTTAACCAAACAGGTAATGCGCTCGGAATGGGTCTCTCCCAATGTCTTTACGATCGCTTTCGGAATGTCTTTCATAGACAACACTCCGGCGCGTATAGAGTCGTCGATGTCGTGATTTAAATAAGCGATGCGATCGGCAAACTTAATGACCTGCCCCTCCAGTGTGTGAACGGGATTGACCGCCTGTTCCTTGGAGTGATGTAAGATGCCGTCGCGCACTTCCCACGTCAAATTGAGTCCGGGCCGATTGCCCTTTGTCTCCAATAAATCCACCACGCGCAAACTGTGAACCGCGTGATCGAAGCCACCCGTGTGCAACTGATTCAAGACCGCTTCTCCCGAATGGCCGAAGGGGGTATGACCTAAATCGTGACCTAAAGCGATGGCCTCGACCAAGTCCTCGTTTAGACGAAGGGCTCTGGCCACTGTGCGGGCAATTTGTGCCACTTCCAACGTGTGGGTAAGACGAGTGCGGTAGTGATCCCCTTCCGGCGCGATAAATACGTGGGTCTTGTGTTTCAGACGCCGAAAGGCTTTCGAGTGAATAATGCGATCTCTGTCTCGTTGAAAACACGTCCGGACATCACAGGGCGCTTCTTCCTTAAGGCGCCCCTTCGATTGGGCAGCATGGGCGGCCTTTTCGTGTAAAATAGCCGCCTCCACCTTTTCCCATCGCTCGCGTTGAAGCATGGCGTCCCTCCTAAAATCGGCTGATCATATAGTCATTAATGATCTCTGCCGTCTCTTCGATGGCTTTGTTGGATACGTCGATAATCGTACAGCCGATGTCTTTCATAATTTGAACGGAATAGTCCACTTCTTCTTTGATGCGGTCCACATTGGCGTACTTTGCCGAAGAATTGAGCCCCAACGCTCTGAGCCGCTCTTCTCGAATCGTATACAGTTTTTCGGAATTGGCGACCAGGCCGAAGAGACGACGCTTGTCCTTTTGATACACTTCCTTGGGCACGGGCACTTCCGGCACCAAAGGCACGTTGGCGACTTTGTAGAGTTTGTTGGCCAGGTACATAGACAAAGGCGTCTTGGACGTGCGGCTCACGCCTACGAGGACGATGTCGGCCTTAACGATCCCTCTCGGATCCTTTCCGTCGTCATACTGAACGGCAAATTCAATAGATTCCACTTTCTTAAAGTAGTTTTCATCCAAGCGGCGAATCAAACCGGGTTGACGCATAGGCTCGTAGCCTAAAATCGACTCCAATTTATCCATAGGCGGACCCATTACATCCACCATCGCCAGATGCAGCTCCTGTTCCTTTTTCTTCATGTACGCGCGAGTCTCGATGTCCACGTTGGTGTAGATGACGAGGGCGCGCTTTTGTAACGCCGCTTCTTCCAACAAGGGCTTTACCTGTTCCACACTGTTCGTGTAGGGAAAGCGCTTAATGACGAAATCTTTCGTATCAAATTGCTTCACCGACGCCTTGGCAATCAATTCCCCGGTTTCGCCGATGCTGTCACTAATGACATACACCATCAATCTTGAATCGTCCCGTGTCGAATCAGTCTTCATCGTCTCCCCCTAAATCTACTACTAAGCGGTTTATATTGGTCTTCGTTAAACGGCCCACGACCTTCAGTCGCCCCTCTCCCTCGACGACGGGCACCGCGTCGATTTGTCCCTGATCGATGGCCAGAGCAGCTTCGTAAATCGTGTCCTTGGGCCCGATTGAAATAATATTCGGCATACGCGTCATAATGAGAGAAATCGGCGTCTTTTCCAAGTCTACTTTGCCGATGGCCGATCGAAGCAAATCTTTTCTGGACACGCAGCCTACGAGAAAACCGTCTCGCGTAATAAAAATTGTACCGATGTTTTCCAGAAAGACCGTGCAAATTCCGTCGTAGACGCTGGCCTTTTCATCCAGCACCACGGGGACACTCATAATCTCCTCTACGGTAATACCGTTTAAAATCTCCCGTACCCGCACGTGGGTGGGATCGCCCTTGAAGTAATAACCGACCTTGGGTCTGGCATCTAAATAGCCGAGCATGGTGAGCACGCTTAAATCGTTGCGAATCGTTCCTCGCGCCACCTCTAAGCGCCCGGCAATGTCGTCGCCGATAATAGGCCCTTCTCTTCGCACGATTTGTATAATTTGCTCCTGACGCTTACTCAGTTTCACCGAACACCTACCCTTCGACGATTTGTTTCCCGTTGAACTCCCTTTGAACCAAGGCATCCATCCGTTGAATCAAGCCTAAACGATTCTTTCTAAGCCCTTCGTCTTCCGCCATAATCATGACGCGGTCAAAATATAAGTGAATGGCATCGGTCAATGTATTCAGCAGCTCCAAGTAACGTGCATCGTCGCGCTTACCGTAGGCCTCGTCCAGTTCCGGTTCCAAAGCGATGACTTTGTCGTAAAAAGCTCGTTCTTCTTCCGTCAATAGGGATTCGTCGATGCCCTCTTTCATGGGCGCATTCTTCGATGCAATATTTTCCACGCGGGTTACCGCCTCCAAGAAGGACTTGCGGTCACCGTCCACAAAGAAATTTTGTAAAGCTTGTGCCTTTTCGAAGACGCGCAGACTATCTTCCCCGTCGATATCATTTAAGCCTTGGATGATGTCGTAACGAATGCCATCACCGGCCAACATGGTATCGATGCGACCGCGGAAGAATTGTAAGATTTGACCGCGCACCTCTTCTTTGTCGAAGACTAAACCCATGGAATCCACAAAGGAAAATAAGGAGGCGTCGATGCAGTCACTCAAGGGCAATTCCCAATGCTTTTCGTTGATCATGCGCAAAATGCCGATGGCTTTTCTGCGCAAGGCAAAGGGGTCTTGACTCCCCGTGGGCACTTCGCCGATAGCGAAGAGGCCGCAAATCGTGTCGAATTTATCGGCTAAGGAGACGATGGTTCCGGTGGTCGTTTCCGGCAAATCCGCGCCGCTCGCCACGGGCATATATTGTTCGCGTATGGCCTCGCTTACGACGGCTTCTTCCCCGTCGAGCTTGGCATAAATGCTACCCATTATCCCTTCGAGTTCGGTAAACTCTTGAACCATATTGGTCATTAAATCGGCCTTCGACAGGTAGCCCGCCCGTTTCGCCGCTTCCACGGTTTTGTCGCCTACGGCCAATATTTCTCCAATGCGTACCACGAGATCCGACAGGCGCTTCGATTTGTCGGCCATGGTTCCTAATTTTTCTTGGAAGACAATCCCGTTTAATTCTCCGACATACGCTTCCAAAGGACGCTCCCGATCATTGTCAAAGAAAAAGCGGGCATCTTCCAAGCGAGCTTCCAACACTTTTTCGTTGCCTTCGGCCACGACGTCGGCGTAGTCGTCGTTGCCGTTACGAATGGTGATAAAATAGGGAAGCAGATCTCCTTCCGGGCTATAAACCGGCGTATAGCGAAGATGTTCGCGCATGGGAGTTGTAATGACTACATCGGGCAGGGAGAGGAATTTTTCCTGCACATTTCCCAAAATCGCCGTCGGGTATTCCACGATAAAGGTGAGTTCTTCCAAGAGGTCTTCGTCTTTTCGAATTTCTCCGCCGTTGGATTTTGCCATGTGGCGAATTTGATAAAGAATGGACTCTTTTCTTCGCTCTTGGTCCAAAATAACGAAATTATCCTCCAACGCCTTTACATAATCCCGCACGTCTTCGATTTCAATGTGGTCGCTTCCCAAAAAACGGTGGCCTCGGGTCACGTTGGATAGAGCGATGCCCTCTAAATCAAAGGGGACGACGCGGTCATTTAACATGGACAAAAGCCAGCGAATGGGACGGGCAAAACGTAAATTTTTTCCTCCCCAACGCATATTTTTCGGGAAGGGAATGTGGCGAATGGCCTCGGGAATTACTTCCGCTAAAATCACTTCCGCCGCCTCTCCGGCCTTATGGATGTGGGCATAAACGTATTCATTGCCTTTTATCTCCCGTACGTCCAGGTCGTCCTCGGTGACGTTTTGGCTGTGCATAAAGCCTTCCAAAGGTTTGTTGACGGAACCATCTTCCTTATAGGCAATCTTTTTCGCCGGTCCCTTCACCCACTCTTCGATATCTTCCTGATGGTCCGCAAGGCCATATACCATGAGTGTCAAGCGTCGAGGCGTGGCGTACGCTTCTATGTGACCGAAACCTAAATGCGCTTCGTTCAAAGCGGATTCCACCGTGTCCTTAAACGCGTTCATTGCGCCGCGAATGTAGGAAGAAGGCAGCTCTTCCACACCCACTTCGATTAAATAGATGTTCTCTTGATTACTCATGATTGTCCTCCCCGTCCTTTAACAGAGGATAGCCCATGGCTTCTCTCTGTTCTAAGTATTTTTGTGCGGCCAAACGAGCCATGTTGCGAACCCTGGAAATATACGACGCCCGTTGCGAAACGGAAATGGCTCCTCGCGCGTCCAATAGGTTAAAGGTATGGGAGCACTTTAATACGAAATCGTAGCCCGGTAAAACGAGATCCAAATCTAGCACGCGACTCGCCTCTTTTTCGTACATATCAAACAGTTGCTTTAGCATATCGATATCTGCCGCCTCAAAGCTGTATTTCGAGTGTTCGTATTCGGCTTTTTTGAAGATGTCGCCATATTTCGTGTGCTCGTTCCAAGCAATGTCGTAGAC
>JAEXBU010000076.1 GCA_023393815.1 Bacillota bacterium
ACCGATGACCTCACCAATCTTTTCTGGATCGATTTGAAGGCCGGTAATTTTCGGTGCATAGGGCGATAATTCTTCTCGCGGCTCTGCAATGGTCCCCTTAATGTGGGCCAAAAGTTCCATACGGGCGTCGTTCGCTTGCTTCAGCGCCCGCGATAAGATTTCTCTCGAAACGCCTGATATTTTAATATCCATTTGGAGTGCAGAAATTCCTTCCGAGGTTCCCGCCACCTTAAAGTCCATATCGCCGTAGTGGTCTTCCAGACCCTGAATATCCGTTAAAATGACGGGATCGTCTCCATTGTCGATCAGCCCCATGGCGATTCCTGCAACCGGGGCTTGAATGGGTACGCCGGCATCCATCAAGGCCAAAGTCGACCCGCAAATACTTGCTTGTGAGGAGGAGCCGTTGGACTCTAAAATTTCATTAACCACGCGAATGTAGTAGGGGAATTCTTCATCCGAAGGAAGCACGGGGAGCAGTGCTCTTTCCGCCAGATTCCCGTGGCCGATTTCGCGGCGTCCCGGACTTCTCGGAGGACGGGTTTCGCCGACCGAGTACGATGGAAAATTGTAGTGGTGCACGTAGCGTTTTGTGTACTCGGGATCCAAGCCATCGATAATTTGCCCCTCCGTCAGCGGAGCTAAGGTAACCGATGTAAGGGCTTGCGTTTGGCCACGGGTAAAGAGAGCGCTGCCGTGAGCTCTGGGGAGAAGTCCTACTTCCGACGAAAGGGGACGAATTTCCGTAAAACTTCGTCCGTCACTTCGCTTCTTTTCCACAAAAATTTGTTTTCGGAAAATTTCCTGAGTAATACCTTCGAAAACCGCATTCACTTGGACTTCTCTATAGTCTTCCTTTTCTTCCAAATCGGAGACCAATGCGTCCTTAATTTGTGAAAGGGCGTGGCCCTGTTCCGTCTTGTCGGCGATACGGAGGGCTTCTTCCACTTTATTGTAAACGGCATCGTAAAGCATGGCTCTATAATCTTCGTCGATAATCAAGTGCTCGTATTCCATTTTTTTACGTCCCACTTCACCGACGATGCCGTCGATAAAAGCAACGAGTTTCTTAATTTCTTCGTGGGCGTAAAGAATGGCATCCAGCACCTGATTTTCGTCGAGCAAATCGACTTCGGCTTCCACCATCATGATGGCGTCGGCCGTGCCCGAAACAGTTAAATTTAATCGAGATCGCTTTTGATCATCGACGGACGGATTTAGAAGCAAATTCCCGTCAATAAAGCCGACGCGTACAGAACCCGTGGGTCCCTGGAAGGGAATATCTGAAATGGATAGCGCAACCGACGAGCCGATCATGGCTAAAATATCCGTCGGAAAGTTCGGATCGTAGCTTAAAACCGTCGCCGTTACCTGAATGCTGTGATGATAATCTGAGGGAAATAAGGGACGAATAGGTCGGTCAATCAAGCGGCTTGTTAAAATGGCATTGGTCCCGGGGCGCCCCTCGCGTTTATTGAAGCCGCCCGGAATTTTCCCCGAAGCATAATATTTTTCTTCATAGTCACAGCTAAGCGGCAAAAAGTCCGCACCTTCGCGAGCCTTTGTCGATGCCGTGGCCGTAACTAAAACAACGCTTTCGCCTTGTCTAACCCAGCAAGCGCCGTTGGCCTGTTTGGCAACTTTTCCGATCTCTACATACAGAGGCTCGTTATTTAGCAAAGTCGAATATGTCTTATACATGTCACACTCTTTTCTCTATAAAGAAAGAGCGGTCGCCCGCTCTTTGAGTCCTGTCTTAACCTCTGATATTTAAACGTTCGATAAGGTCTCTGTAACGTTCCACATCTTTATTTTTCAAATAGCGAAGCAGGTTCCGTCTCTTACCGACCATCTTTAAAAGACCTCTACGAGAGTGGTGGTCTTTTTTATGTTCTTTTAAGTGTTCGTTCAGCGTATTGATGGTATACGTTAAAATCGCCACTTGTACTTCCGGAGAACCGGTGTCTCCTTCTTCTCTTTGATATGCTTTAATAATTTCTTGCTTTTGTTCTTTCGATAACATTCTGTCCTCCTCATAAAAATACAGTTTGACCAAGTAAGCGTCGAGGATCGGCAAACTGAGCCAAACTAACGAATACTTGAGCATTTTACCATTAAATGGCTATTTTGTAAATTCTTCTTCGCGAATTTTTTTACGAATGTGCTCTAAATCTTCATCCATACGTAGCTTTAGTTCACCCACATTTTTAAAAACTTCTTCCGGGCGGATGAAATCAAATAGGGCCACATCCATCGTTTTGCCGTAGAGATCGTCCCCCTCATAATCGTAGAGATAGGTTTCCACTTTTATTTCCT
Source organism: Bacillota bacterium (assembly GCA_023393815.1). Lineage (GTDB taxonomy): Bacteria > Bacillota > Clostridia > Tissierellales > Peptoniphilaceae > Aedoeadaptatus. The sequence continues at coordinate 2,317 of JAEXBU010000076.1, forward strand.
GCTCGGAAAAGGTTGGATTGGTTCCAATATTTGTCGCCCCGTAATAAAACGCACTATCTACTGTGACGCCACTAAAATAGACGCCGAATTTCGGCACGATATAGTGCACATCGTAAAGAATGTTTGCCGTAGGGATACCGATGGTACGTCCTAACTGTTTTCCGGGAACGACGGTACCACGTATAGTAAAGGGGCGGGTTAAAAGTGTATTTGCGAGTGTGACGTTACCTTCTTTTACTGCCGTGCGGATGCGCGTACTGGAAACCACTTCGCCGTTGTAGGAGACAGCTTCTTTCACCGATAGAGGTAAATGATGAAACGCACAGAGTCTTTCAAGGGTCGACACGTTACCTGATGCTTTGTAGCCGAAACGGTAGTCGTATCCCACGACAATTCCCTTCGCCTTCAAATGATCCACTAGGAAATCGGAAAAAAAAGACTCGGGACTCAGATGCATGATCGCTTCGGTAAAGTCGATTTCGTAAACAATATCGATGCCCAGATCGCGAAGAATGTCGTGTTTTTGCGAACGCGAGGTCAAAAGTTCTTGTGCAATTCCGTCAGTCGTGTCTTTCGTATGGGTTTTGAACATAAGAACCGAAGAGGGACAATGCATTTTCTCGGCCATTTCCACAACTTCTTTAATTAACGTTTGGTGACCTCTGTGTATACCGTCGAAATTTCCCAGGGCAATGGTCGCTTCCCTGGAGATTTCCGATTCTAAATCGACTTGTATAACCTCCATAAACACCTCAAACTAATACTTTTTTCATACAAACATTGATCGTTCCATCATTTTCTTTTTTTAGGACACCTAAACCGATGAAAACATCACCGGCGTAGAGGCGGTATAGCTCAGCCGGCTCTACGGAAAAAGAAATTCGCGTTGACATACCATGGGTCATGGGTTTCAGGCGCTTTGCAGGTAAATGAATCGGCGGAATGTGTGTAAGGAGCGCATCCATAGGACGCAAAGCGCTTTTGCGTTCCGATAAATTCATGGCTTCTACGTCCTCGATAGAATAGGCTTCTTCGACAGTTACGCGTCCTACGGACAGGCGCCGAAGATCGGACATGGTTAAATAACAGCCGGCTTCGACGCCAATGTCATCGAGCAAGGTACGAATATAGGTCCCTGAAGAAACTTCGGCGAACAATTTTATACTCGTTATTTCCTGATTTAAGCAGACCAGTTTCGATACGGTAATCGGCCTTTTTTTTCTAGGGACACACAGACCCATGCGGGCATAGTCGTATAATTTTTTCCCCCTGTACTTAAGTGCCGAGTGCATTGGAGGAAGCTGCTCCTGTTCACCGACGAATCGGTTGAGCACGGTTTCCATGTCTTCTGGGATCGGCGTCGTCGAGCGCGCGTAAATGAAGCCGGACGTATCCCCTGTATCGGTTCGTATACCACACACCGCTGTGGCCTCATAGGCTTTTCGGTCTTCCGAAACATATTCCGCCACTTTAGTTGCTTTTCCGATGCATATAGGCAACAGCCCCGTAGCCATGGGGTCTAACGTTCCCGTATGTCCCACTTGTTTTGTCTCATAGAGCCGGCGTACTTTTTGAACCACGTCATGTGAGGTCCAACCGGCAGGTTTATCGATTAAAAGAATGCCGTTCATTGACCTTACGCTTCGCATTTTTCTCGAATCAATGCTTCAACTTTTGCCAAGATATTTTCGATTGAATCCTTTGCCGATGCCCCGGCCGCACGAATATGGCCGCCGCCTCCAAAGGCCGAAGCAAATTCCGTACAATCTAAATAGCTTTTCGATCGGAAGGATAATTTGACTTCATCAGGTTTTTCTTTTAAGAATATAGCCATTTCCACACCGTCAATGTTTCGCGCGCTTTCCACGATTCCCTCCGTGTCATCCTTGGATGCACCTGTGGCCTCGAAGTCGTCGGATCGGCAAATAGCGACGGAAACTTTTCCGCCGGCCAAAAAACGAAGCGAAGACAAAACGCGGGAAGAGAGAGCTAATTTTTCTTTCGACATGGATTGATAGACGGATTGAACCACGACGTTATGGTTACAGCCTGCATCGTAGAGTTCGGCTATAATCCTGTGGGTATCCGCATTGACGCTGTCGTATTGAAAACTGCCCGTATCTGTTGAAATAGCCGTGTAAAAACCCGTCGCCATCGCCGTCGTTATGCGGGCATTCATCGCTTTCAACGCCCGATAAAGCACTTCCCCGGTCGATGTGGCCTCCGGCAGTACGCAATTTAAATCGGCATAGGACTCGTTACTCATGTGGTGGTCAATATTCACTGTAAAAGCCGCCTTTTCAAAGAGTGCTTTTCCCTTTGGTCCAAAGCGATCGGCGTCGGAAGAATCTAACGCAATGAGAATTGGAAAGGATTCGTCTACGGTATCCACGTCGATGCGCGCTTTGGTGGAGGGAAGAAAAGCAAAATCCTTGGGAACGTCGTCGTTGGAGAGATAGGCGACCTTTTTATTTAAACCCGTCAAGTAACCCCACAACGCGTCTAAACTACCTAAATTATCTCCGTCCGGGCTTGTATGAGACATAATTGCGACAGTCGATACCTGGTCAAGCTTCTCTTTCAGAATCTCCGAAAAGCGTTGAATATCATTCACTGTCTTGCTCCGATTCTTTCAGTTTATTGATCGTTTCTTCCAGGGCCATACCTTTTTCGATACTGTCATCTAGTTCCAGTAGAAGTTCCGGCATGGCTCTTAGTTTTAAGCGCTTACCTAATTCTTTTTTCATAAAGCCTTTGGCGCTTTCTAAGCCTTCCATGGCGTTTTTTTTCGCTTCGTCGTCGCCAAAAATGGAAATGCCTACCGTGGCGTAGGAAAGATCCCGCGTTACGGAAACGAAAGATACGCTGGTTAAGGAAGGGATTCGAGGATCCTTTAATTTGTTTTGAACAATGTCGGACAGTTCTCTCTTCACTTCTTCCGATATGCGCTGAACCCGTTTATCCTTCATGTTATATTTCCTTCTTCACTTCTTTTTCGATATAGCATTCCAGTAAGTCATTTACCTGAATGTCGTTAAAGTTTTCGATCATCAGGCCGCCTTCGTAACCTTGCGCAATTTCTTTGGCGTCATCTTGGAAGCGCTTCAAGGACGAAATGGGTCCTTCGTGAATAATGACGTCGTCGCGAAGCACTTTTACGAACGCCTTTCGAGCAATCTTTCCCTTGAGGACGTAAATACCGGCAACAATGTCGTTGGAGGGAAGCTTGAAGGTTTCGCGAACTTCACAGCGGCCGAGCACTTCTTCCGTAATTTCCGGTGTGAGCATTCCGCTAATCGCGTTTTTCACGTCGTTTAAAATGTCATAGATGACGCGGTAGGTTCGTACGTCAACTTCTTCTTGTTTTGCAAGCTCGATGGCATTGATATTCGGACGTACGTTGAAGCCGATAACCAACGCGTTGGATGCGGACGCCAGGTTAATGTCGCTTTCGTTGATTCCTCCGGTGCCGGAATGAATGATGTTGACTTGCACTTCGTCCACGTCTTCATTGTCATTTAGCTTCAACAAGGACTGGTTCAGCGCTTCGACTGTACCCTTGACATCGGCTTTAACGACCAGGTTCAAGTCCTTCAGTTCTCCTTCTTTAATTTTGTCAAAGAGATTGTTTAGGGAGACCTTGTTTTTGGACGCTAATTTTTCTTCTCGTTCGTGGGCAATATTTCTTGCGGCAATTTCTCGTGCGGTCTTTTCGTCTTGGACGGCGTAGACCGTATCGCCGGCATTGGGAACGCCGTCGAGACCTAAAACGACCACTGGTGTCGCGGGACCGGCTGTTTTCAGACGTTTTTTCTTGTCATCGGCCATGGCACGAATATGCCCGTAACAGGTACCGCTAACAATGTAGCTGTCGTTGGTCAAAGTTCCCTTCTTTACGAGGATCGTGGCCATAGGTCCTTTCCCCTTGTCCAGGCGCGCTTCGACAATAGTGCCGACGGCCAAGCGATCGGGGTTAGCCTTCAATTCCAAAACTTCTGCGACGAGAAGGATCATATCCAATAGTTCGGGGATCCCTTGTTTGGTTTTAGCCGATACTTCAACCATAATCGTGTCGCCGCCCCAATCTTCTGCGACTAAGCCTTCTTCGGTTAATTCTTGGCGTACGCGGTCGGGATTGGCTCCATCGCGGTCGATTTTGTTAATTGCGACGATAATGGGGACGCCCGCTGCTTTGGCGTGATGAATCGCTTCTCTCGTTTGGGGCATAACGCCGTCGTCGGCCGCAACGACGAGAATAGCAATATCCGTAATGGAAGCACCTCTTGAGCGCATAGCAGTAAACGCTTCATGACCCGGCGTATCTAAGAAAGTGATAAGTTTGCCATTGGCAGACACTTGGTAGGCGCCGATATGTTGCGTAATTCCACCGGCTTCCGAGGCCGTTACGTGGCTTTTTTTGATGACATCCAAGATGGACGTTTTGCCGTGGTCGACGTGGCCCATAACCGTTACGACCGGAGGTCTTTCCACTAGGCTATCTTCCGGATCTTCCGGATCCAACCCGTAAATTTCTTCGATATCGGAGTCTTCTTCGGAAATAAATTCGATTTCTACCTTCAATTCGTCGGCGAGTATTTCAATGACGTCTCGATCAATGGATTCGTTTTGTGTCGCCATGACGCCTAAGCCGATGAGTTTTGTAATAACTTGGGCTAAACTAATACCGACTGTATTGGCAAATTCCTTAACTGTTAACGGTGCCTTGATTTTGATAGCGCCATCCCCCTTTTCATCTTCCTTTGCCATGCGCTCTTTGCGCTTTTGACTGCGGGACTTTTTCTTCGGTGCCTTTGGCTTTTCAAAGTCTTGTGCATGAGCATTTTTTTGATCTTTGTCTCGCGCTTTTTTCGCTTCTTTTTGTTTTTTCTTCTTGTTCTTTTTCTTGTCGGAATGTTTTTTACCGCTGCCGTCTGAAAATTGTTTGTCCTCGTAGGCATCGACTTCAGCGGATTTCTTTTCCGGTTCCTTTTGAGACGTTTTTTGCACTTCTTTTATCTCGGATGAAGTTGCCTTTTCTTTCTCATTCTCGGTTCGGTCCGAAGTTTTTACATCCGCCACGTTCGCTTTTTTTTGCGTCGTGGCCGTTTTTTTCTCGTCGTAGTTTTTTGACAAGGATTGTTTTTGTCCGTCAGACGTCCTTTTTTTCTTTTCTTGGATTTTTTCATGGGTCTTATCCTTTGATTCATCCGTTATGCCGCCGCCTTTATTCTGCGCGGTTTGTGCCTTTCGGATAAAACTCAAAAGGTCCTTTTGCTGTTCTTCCGTTAAAGTACTCATGTGACTTTTCACGGTTATATTGGCCTGCTCAAGGATTTCCATTAAATCCTTGCTGGCCATGCCAAATTCTTTGGCCACCGTATAGACTCTCTTGTTCGACATGAGAACACCTCCTCATTAAAAGAGGTTTATAGATCCGAAAGTGATCGGCGCAGCGATTCCAGAACCTCGTCCGTGAGGTCTTTGCCTAAGGCCTTGTTAATCGCTTTTGTTTTAATCGCCTTGTTTAAACACTTTATATCTTTACAAACATAAGCACCTCTGCCGTTTGCTTTGCCCGTTTCATCTATAAAAACCTCTTGTTCTTTGTTTTTTACGATCCGTATGAGTTCTTTTTTCGGTTTCGATTCCGAACACCCGACGCACTTGCGCAGGGGCGCTTTCTTCGGTTTGTTCATGGATGAATCCTCTTATTCATCTTCTTCCCCCTCCTTCGCGGGGACGTCATTTTGAGGCAAGGTATGGATTTCTTCCATTGCCTCCGTTTCTTCCGCGTCGGCGAATAGATTCGACAGATCCATGCCCGTAAGGCCGACGATGCTGGCGAAATTATCCACCGCCTTCGGTTCGTAAGACGTTGTGCTCTCGTCACCAGAGAAATCCGCTTCCATCGTTTCTTCCACTTCTGCCTGCGTGCTTTCGAAATACGCTTTAAAGTCATCCTTATCCAGATTCAAAGAATCCAGGTATTCGCTAAATTGCGTTTCCGATTTAATGTCGATTTTCCAATTGGTCAGCTTTGCAGCAAGGCGCGCATTTTGCCCTTCTTTTCCGATGGCCAGAGAAAGCTGATAGTCCGGAACGACGACCATTGCTGACTTTTCCCGTTGATTAATGAATACTTCAACTACTTTCGACGGGCTCAAGGCGTTGCCGATAAATGTGGCGATGTCCGATTCCCAAATGACGATGTCGATTTTTTCGTCGTGTAATTCGTCGACGATTGTTTTTACGCGACTTCCCTTAAATCCGACGCAGGCACCTAAGGGATCCACTTCGTCGTCTTTACTGAACACGGCGATTTTTGTGCGGCTGCCCGCTTCCCGCGCGATAGAAAATATTTCGACGATTCCGTCGTGGATCTCAGGTACTTCTAATTCGAAAAGGCGCCGAACCAGGTTCGGGTGACTTCTCGAAAGAACGATTTGAGGACCTTTCGGTTGTCGATTGACTTCCAGGACCAGCATTTTATAGCGATCCCCTTGGTGGTACGATTCACCTTGGATTTGCTCGGATATAGGCAAGATTGCTTCCGTCTTTCCTAAATCGACGAATACATTTCCTTTTGTTACGCGCTGCACGTCACAAGTGATGATTTCATTTTCCCGATCGGCATAGTCATCATAGATAACGTCGCGTTCGGCATCTTTAATCCGTTGGATGACTACCTGTCTCGCCGTTTGGGCAGCGATGCGGCCGAATTTTTCCGGTTCGATCTTTTCGTAGTAGGTGTCCCCTACTTCTAAACGGGGGTTTTCCTTACGGGCATCGTCTATGCTGATTTCCGTATTGTGGTCATAGACTTCCTCCACTACATCCTTTTCGGCAGCTAAAGAAATCTCTCCCGTTTCTCGATTGATTTCGACGATTACATTTTGAGAAGTGCCGAAATTTTTCTTGTAACTGGACATAAGCGCCGTTTCCAACGCTTCGATGATGACGTCTTCGGGAATTCCTTTTTCGCTTTCTAATTGCCTCAGAGCTAAGATAAACTCTTCATTCATTGTTTTTTCTTTGCCTCCTAAAATTCAATGACCTGTCGCATTAATGAGATGGATTTCGAATCAAAGGTGACAATATTTCCATCTTCTGTTCGAATATCGACGGTATCGTCGCTGTAATCCGCTAAGATACCCAAAAATTCTTTTTGGTCGTTTACTTTTTGGTAGAGGTGAACCTCGACCTTGTTTCCCTTATTTCGACGGTAGTCGTCCTTTGTACGGATGGGTCGATCCAGCCCGGGCGACTGCACCTCCAACGTATATTTTCCGTCGAATAGATCTTTTCCATCGATCCTTTCGTCGATGGATCGTGAAATATCGGCACAGTCGTCGATTCGTACGCCTTTTGGATGGAACACGGTAACTACGATCCGCGATGGATTTTTGTTCGTGATTTCCACTTCTACGACTTCGTACCCTTTGTCCGCTGCCGCTTTTTCCGCGGCTGAAGAAACAATCGCACGAACTTGAGAATGTTTCAAGAACTCACCTCCCATAAAAAACTAGAGTGGTGGACCCACTCTAGTTCTAATCGTCTATCTCCTTCTTAGTATATCACATTTCGCCTAAACCGCCAATAAGATCCATCATGCTTAATTGATTGTCTTTCGGTATGCCGCGCAGAGCACCGTGAGATTGGAGGGTTTCGACAACAATTTTTGACGCGCCGGTTCGCTTAATCATATCCTCAATGGAAAGGAACGGTCGTTTGTTTACTTCCTTGTAAATCTCCTTGGCCACGGTATGACCGATACCGGGAAGCGAACCGATCGGCAACAACACTTTCCCTTCATAGACGGAAAACCGCTCGTAATGGGATGCCTCGAGATGAATCGGCTCAAAGGCGTATCCCCTTGCCAACATTTCCATGACAACGCGAAGGATTGGCAGTTCCGACAATTCCTTTTTTGTGGCTTCGTCGTTTCCTTCGATCCACTCCATATGACGCTTAATTCTTTCGACGCCGCTTACTAACAAATCGCCGTTTAACTCCGATAACTTCGTCGTAAAGTAGGCAGCGTAGAAAGCCAACGGGTAGTGGACTTTATACCAGGCAATACGAATACTCGTCATAACGTAGGCTACGGCGTGGGCACGGGGAAACATATACTTGATTTTTTCACAACTGTCGAAGTACCAGCCGGGTACATCCAAGGTTTTCAGCACATCCATGTACTTTCCCGGCAGCCCCCGCCCCTTGCGCACCGATTCCATAGTATCAAAAGCCACCTTATTTTCGGCGCCGGCAACGATTAAATAATTCATAATATCTTCCCGCGTACTGATTACCTCGGAAAGCGTCGCTTTGTTCGAGTGTACCAATTCTTGAGCGTTTCCGGTCCATACGTCGGTACCATGAGAAAGCCCCGAAATATTTACGAGCTCCCCGAAGGTCGAAGGTTTCGTATCCAATAACATTCGCACGACAAAATCGGTACCGAATTCAGGAATGCCCAGCGTGCCCGTCGGCGTAGTGAAGATGGATTCGTCGATCTTTAATGCCTTCGTTGAGGTAAACAAACTCATAACATCGGGATCGTCCATGTCGATTTCATCCATGGCGACGCCGGTTAAATCTTCGAGCATACGAAGAATCGTGGGCGCGTCGTGACCAAGGATATCTAATTTCAATATATTTTCACTGATCGAATGGTAATCGAAGTGTGTTGTAATGACATTTTTTTTCTTTTCATCAGCCGGGTACTGAATGGGCGTAAAGTGATGAATATCCTCGTCTTTCGGCACGATCATAATACCGCCCGGGTGCTGACCGCTGGTCCGCTTAACTCCTTCGATTCCCTTGGCCAGTCGAAGAATTTCCACCGGATTCTTTACCATGTTGTTTTCTTCGATAAATTTTTTTACCAAACCAAAGGCAGTCTTTTCCGCCAACGTACCGATGGTTCCCGCTCGAAAGACGTAACCCTCGCCGAAATAATCTTCGATAAATTTATGAGCCGTCGGCTGGTATTCGCCGGCGAAATTTAAGTCGATATCCGGCTCTTTGTCTCCGTAAAAACCTAAAAATACTTCAAAAGGAATTTTGTGGCCATCGCGAGTGAGCGGCGCACCGCAGACGGGACAATTTTTTTTCGGCAAATCAAACCCCGTGCTGATATTTCCATCGTCGATAAATTCGCTGTATCGGCAGTGGCCGCAAACATAATGAGGCATGAGGGGATTTACTTCTGTAATTCCGGTCATCGTCGCCACAAAGGATGAGCCGACCGATCCGCGGGAACCGACATAGTATCCGTCAGCATTGGATTTTTTTACGAGCTGTTGCGCTATTTTGTACATGACCGCATAGCCGTTTCCGATGATGCTTTCCAGTTCTGTATTTAGACGATCTTCCACGATTTTCGGCAAGGGGTCACCATAAATCGCTTTGGCCCGGTTAAATGCGTCGGTTTTTAAATCTATATCGGCATTTTTGATTTTTGGCGGATATTTTCCCGAAGGGATTGGAGGGAATACGTCGATGCTTTCCGCCACAAGCCTCGGATTGTCGATGACGATTTTCTCCGCTTCTTCTCCTAAAAAGGAAAAAGCCTCGAGCATTTCATCGGTCGTCATCAAATATGCACCCTTGTTAGTAAAGGGACGGCCGCGAAATTTCGAATACTCTAGAATTTGAAGGAATTCTTCATCTTCTGCATTTAAGTAACGCACGTCCGACGATGCGATCACGGGCAGATTCATACTTTTTGCGAAGGCCATGAAATATCGAATCATGTCGCAGGCGTCCGCTTCGTTTCGCAAAAGCCCATCGGCGAACGCTCTTCCGTATCGGGACGGCGGAGCTAGCTCAATGTAGTCTATCTTGGATGCGATGGACTTCAATTCATTTTCCGAAGCGCCGCGCAAATAGGCGTCAATTAATTCGCCTTCCTCGCCACCCGATCCGATGATGAAATTCTCTTTGTTCTTCAGAACTTCCGATTCAAACATACGGGCCGTGCGAAAGAAGTGATCCATGTGCGACTTGGAGACCAAGCGGTACATGGCCGTTAGACCTTCCAAGTTTTTGGGAAAGATCGTCCACTTCGTTGGAAAAGATTTCTCCGGCGCTTGTAATTTTAACTTGTTAAAATCTTTCTGTGTTTTTACTCCTAATTTTGCAGCCATGCGTCCCAAATGAATAAATAATTCGGCCGTGGCTTCGGCGTCATTCACCGCTCGATGCGCACCTTGAAGATTGATGCCGAAGCGTTTCGCCAACGTCCCGAGTTTATAATTTTTAACGTGAATATCCAGAGATCGCGCCAAGAGCAATGTGTCGATGGTTGGATAAGGTATTTTGTCTTTTCGTCGAAATTCAATAAATCGGGAGTCAAAGGATGCATTATGGGCTACTAAAATGCTGTCTCCGATGAACTCTTCAAATCTTGGTAAAACCACGTCGATGGAATCGGCATCTGCCACCATATCATCGGTAATATTTGTCAGCTCCACTACCCTCCGGGGGATCGGACGTTTCGGATTTACAAATGTGGAGAAACGTTCGGTAATTCGTCCTTTTTCAATTTTTACGGCGCCAATTTCCGTGATTTCGTCGTAACGCGGGGAAAATCCCGTAGTTTCCAAATCGAAAACAACGTAACTGTTTCCATAGTCAGCCTGTCCGGGATTTTTAAAAATCGTTTCACAGTCGTTTACCACATCGGCGTCGACGCCATACAAAATGCGAATGCCATGTTTTTTCGACGCACTCATGGCGTCGGGATACCCTTGCACTACGTTATCGTCTGTAATCGCAATCGCTTCGTGGCCCCAAGCCTTTGCCTGCTTGGCAAATTCTTCGATGGTGTTGGTGCCGTCCATATTGCTCATCTTTGTATGAAGATGAAATTCGATGCGCTTCTTCGGATTTTGATCTACGCGTTTTTTCTTTGGCGACAATTTTATATTTTTTGCGACAATGTTTTCTCGCCGATCAAAACTATCAAAATCATATTTTCCGTGTACTGCCACTGTATTTCCCGTTGAAAAGGTTGCAGCGAAGGAATCTGCTTCCTTGTTCTTTACAAAGGCTTTGACGTTTGTGCTGTCCGTGCCGTCATAGATGGAAAGAGTAAACAGCGTCTTGTCATTTTTAATGGGACGTCGATCGCGATCGAAAATCGATCCGATGATCGTTACTATTTCACCATTTTTACATCGGTTTAAGGAAGTAGGTGCTTCAAAAGTGTCTTTACCGTAAAGATACGGTTCTTCTTCCCCTTCGTTCGCCTCCACGCGTTGCATCGGCGGATCCGATTTAAAATCGTCGCAAAAAACCGACTCCTCACTTTCCACGATGGCATCCAGTGTCTGCAGTTTGCACGTTTCTTCCAAACATAAACAGTCCAAAAAGTAGTGTTGGCCCGTTATTTCTTCCAACCGTTGTTCGATTTCCATGGACAATACGCTTCTTTCCACTGTCGTATTGGGCACATGGAGTGTGATACGACTTTCTTTTAGTGAAAAGTTTTCCCTGGTGAGCCAAGCTTCGGAGGAAGGAATGGATGTTTTTAGAAAATCAAAGATTTCATTTTCCGAATAGGAGACCGGGTCCTTTTTTTTCTTCGCATACAACACGCGGCAGGAACATGACGGATAGCACGCGGACAAGAGGCGGTCAAACTCCTCGCGCCATTCCCCTTCTTCACAGCCCATGTGAAGAACCAATTCGGACCTATCCCGACGATAGATGATTTTATTTACAGGCAAAGATTCTTTCAAAAGAAAATCCATCAGGGCGCGCTCTGACGGATGGCTGCTTTGATCAATCACTTGTGATCCCTTTCTATTAAGTCGATGAGTGTGTCTAAAAGTTCCGTTTCCGGCACGGTTTGAACCACTTTCCCTTTCTTAAAGATAACACCTCGACCGTTTCCGCCTGTTATACCGTAGTCGGCTTCTTGGGCTTCTCCCGGCCCGTTGACGCGACAACCCATGATGGCAACCTTTCCTTGAAAATCCAGGGTCTTAAATCGCTCTTCCGCCTCTTTCACCATATCAATAAGGTTGATCTCCGTACGACCGCACGTAGGGCAGGCGACAATGTCGATGCCCTCTTGCCGCAGACCTAAACTTTTTAAAATCGCTTTGGCGCATTCCACTTCCTCTACGGGATCGCCGGTTAAAGATACCCGCATGGTATCGCCAATACCTTCTTCGAGTAAGGCCCCCATGCCGACGGCGGATTTGACAATGCCGTTCATACCTGCCCCTGCTTCAGTAATGCCTAAATGTAAAGGATGGTCCGAAACTTTGGAAAATGCGCGGTAACTTTCAATGGACTGGCGAACGTTGGATGACTTTAACGAGACCTTTATCATCTCAAATCCAAATTTTTCCAAGGTGGCTATTTCATCCAACGCGGATTCTACAATGGACCGAGGGTTGACGCCGTGGTATTTTTCAATAAATGACGGCTTAACGGATCCAGAATTTACGCCGATGCGAATGGAAATACCGCGGGACTTTGCTGCCTCTACCACTTCCCTTACCTTCCAATCTTCGCCGATATTTCCCGGGTTAATGCGCAAACCGTGTACGCCGTGTTCCAATGCGTAAAGAGCCAATCGGTAATCGAATTGAATGTCGGCGATGACGGGAATCGAAATGGCCGGAATAATTTTGTCTAAAGCCTCGGCATCCTCCAAGTCGTTGACCGCCACGCGAATAATGTCGCATCCGGCATCTTCCAAACGATGAATTTGTCGAGTCGTCGATAAGACATCTTTCGTTTTCGTATTGGTCATGGATTGAATGCTAACAGGTGCGCCGCCACCGATCAGCACGTCGCCAACGGCAATTTGTCTCGTAGAATTTGACACATTATCGTCCTTTCTAATGGAAAAATCGTGCGATGTCGCCAAAAATAGTTACATAAATCATCAGGCTGAAGAGGAGGACAAAACTGGCGACGGAAAGGCCCTGTTCTACCCGCGCATTCACAGGTTTTCCTGTTACACCTTCGATCAAAAGAAAGACGAGCTTGCCTCCATCCAGGGCAGGAATGGGGAGCAAGTTCATAAAACCTAAGTTTGCCGATATATATGCCGTGATAAACAGAAGCGAACCGAAACCGTACCTGGCAGAATCGCCGATGATTTTCACTACGCCCACGGGGCCGGACAAGTTGTCGACGCCTAAGTTTCCCGTAAAAAGTTTCCCCAGCACGTCGAAAATCGTGACGATGACTTTTCCGGTCATGGAAATGCCGTCGCCGATAGCTCGCACAGGATGTTTTTCATTGCTCGGTTGAATTCCGACGATACTACGACCTTCTTTTCTAACAGGCGTCACACGAATGGACTTGCTCGTACCTTTTCGTTCGACGCCAATCGTAATTTCCTCTTCCGATGCAGCAACAGTTTTCGAAAAATCGTCCCAATCGGCGACTTTTTTTCCATCAACGAAACGAATTTCGTCACCTGCTTGTATGCCCGCTTTTGCCGCAGGAGAACCGGGCAACACGGTTTTCACCGTGCGCGTCGGGTAGCCGGTAATAATGAGAAACAACGTAAAAGCTACAACGGCCAATACGAAGTTCATCCCCGCCCCACTAACGATCACTGCCGCGCGTTTCCATAAACTTGCATTGTTGAAGGATCGAGGATCGTCAGATGCTTCTTCTTCTCCTTCCATGGCGACGTAGCCGCCGATGGGAAGGGCCCTGAGACTGTATTGTGTTTCTTCGGTTTGTTTTTTCAGAAGTAAAGGTCCCATGCCGATTGCGTATTCATTTACCCGTATGCCTACGGCCTTTGCCACGGCGAAGTGACCGAATTCATGTAGGGCGATAATGAGTACAAAAACAAACAAAGAACCCAAAAGGGTAGTCATATAACCTCCTAAAGCGCGAAATGATACAACATATAGACCATGGGAACGATTAATAACATGCTGTCAAAACGATCCATAAAACCGCCGTGACCGGGCAGTAAGTGACCAAAGTCTTTAATTCCCGTTGCGCGTTTTATTTTTGAAGCGAATAAATCACCGAGTTGAGCCATTACAGAGGCAATCCCGATAAAAAGAACGTGCAAAAAAGTGATGCGGATGTCAAATAGGAAACAGTAGACCGTCCCACAAATTAAAGTACCTACGACACCGCCGATGGCACCTTCCACGGTTTTATTGGGACTGATGGAAGGGCATAGCTTGTGTTTACCAAGGCTCATGCCTGTTAAATAAGCAAACGTGTCTGTAGCAATGGATATAACAAAGACTAAATACAAGTACCGGGTTTTGTCCAACAACAGCAGTGGGAACAGGAATGTCGGCACATAGATTAGGATAAGGAAACAAATACCCATATCCTCAATGCGAAATTGATTGTCCCTTAAATAATACAATATGAAAAAAAATAAGGGAAATGCAAAAGCGATGAACCAGGGCCATTGAAACTGAAAAACCGTGTAATGCAGTAAACAAGCCAATAAAATAATATGCTCCGGGATATGGCTGCCCTTGTGCTTAAATGCAGAAGACAATTCGTGGCATAACTCCAGTGAAAAAAAGAGTACGGCAAATTCTAAGATTCTGGAGCCGGAACGGAGAATCCAGGCTAGTAGAACGATTAGAATGAAGGCAGTCATTGTACGTTTCAAAAAATTATTCAATCACACGCCTCCAAATCGCCGATTCCTGTTTTGATAATCTTCGATTGCAGATTTTAATACATCTTCCGTAAAGTCCGGCCACAAAATATCTGAAAACCAAAATTCCGCATAGGCCAATTGATAGAGCATGAAATTACTTACACGCAATTCCCCACTAGGTCGAATCAGTAAATCCAGAGGCGGTTGTCCATTCGTGTAAAGTTGACTTTCAAAAGACGTCTTATCGATGGTGTCGGCCGTAATTTCCTTTGCCTCCACCATTTTTGCCAAGGTTTTGGCCGCTCGGACGATTTCATCTTGGCCGCCGTAATTCAAGCCGATATTTAATAGAAGATCGCGATTCTTCTCCGTTCGCTTTACGGCGTCTTCTACCATCTCCCGGGTCTTATTGCCCAGGGCATCCAACTCTCCCATTATATTTAACTTTACGCCATTTTCGTCTAATTCGTCTAAATACTGACTAATAAAGGTACGCAAGAGAAACATTAAATTGGATACTTCCTGCTCCGGCCGTTTCCAATTTTCCGTAGAAAAGGCGTAAAGGGAAAGATAAGGTATGCTCATTTTATAACAGGCTCTGACGATGTCCAAAACTCGTTTTACACCTTCTTTGTGGCCGAAGGAACGAGGCATATTGCGTTTTTGGGCCCAACGTCCGTTTCCATCCATGATAATGCCGATATGTTTCGGCATTTCTTTTTTTTCAGAATCCATGATTTCTCCTAAAAAGAAAGAACCCCCTAAGGGGCTCTATTCAATTGTATTTAAATTTCAAGTAATTCGTCTTCTTTCGCCTTCGCAATGGCATCGATATTTTTTATAGCCGCATCGACGAGTTTTTGAATTTCTTCTTCATAATCTTTCAGATCATCTTCAGAAATCTCCTTACTCTTTTCCGCCTTTTTCACTAAATCGATGGCATCTCGACGGATATTTCGAACGGCGACTTTGGATTGTTCGGCGTCTTTTCCGACCACTTTAATCATTTCCCGACGTCGCTCTTCCGTCAGTGCAGGGATGGCGAGACGAATCAATTTGCCGTCGTTGGAAGGATTTAAACCTAAATCCGATCTTAAGATTTCTTTCTCAATCGCAGGAATTAAGGATGCATCCCAAGGCTGAATGGTTAACAAACGTGCTTCCGGAGCCGTAATGCCGGCTACTTGATTGAGGGGCGTTTGTTGTCCATAAGCTTCTACGGTAATGCGATCCAATAAAGACGGATTGGCGCGTCCGGCGCGAATGGACGCTAATTCTTCCTTTAAGCGTTCGGCAGTCTTTTGCGTTTTGGTTTGAACTTCCTTTTTAACTTCGCTAAAATCCATACAAAATCCTCCTTATTCCACACGGGTTCCTAATTCCTTGCCCATGGCCGCATCGAACAAATTGTCCGACTCGTCGATGCCGAAGACGAGAAGTGGAATTTCATTTTCCATGCATAGAGAAGTGGCTGTCGAATCCATGATTTTTAAATTCTTACTTAAAATATCGAAATAAGATAGGGTATCAAACTTTACGGCATCGTCGTAGACATTCGGATCGGAATCGTAGATGCCGTCGACCCCTTTTTTCGCGAGCAAAATTACTTCGGCGTCGATCTCTGCTGCGCGAAGTGCCGCCGTCGTATCCGTGGAGAAGTAAGGATTGCCGATGCCGCCGGAGAAAATGACGACGCGGCCTTTTTCCAGGTGTCGAATGGCCCTGCGACGAATGTAGGGTTCAGCTACTTGTTTCATTTCAATGGCCGTCATAACGCGGGTAACTACCGCCATTTGTTCCAAGGCATCTTGCAAGGCCAGGGCATTCATCACCGTACCGAGCATCCCCATATAGTCGGAAGTGGCCCGATCCATGTCTTTGCTGTCGCGGCCGCGCCAGAAATTGCCGCCGCCGACGACGATGCAAGTTTCGACTCCGGCCTCGGAAATCTTTTTGATTTGCGAAGCAAACAATCGAACAACGGAAGAATCGATCCCGATTCCCTTCTCTCCCGCCATGGCTTCCCCACTGAGTTTTAAGACGATCCTCCTATATTTAGGTTCCATGGTCGCGATCCAATTATTGCATTTGTTTTGCAACTTCTTCTGCGAAGTCTTCCGTGCGTTTTTCTAATCCTTCGCCGACTTCGTAGCGGCAGAATCTGCGAATACTGATTTTTTCACCGATTTTTGCAACCAATTCCGTTAACAAATCGTTGACGGATTTGTCGCCGTCTTTGATGAATGGTTGGTCCAACAAGACGACTTCCTTATAGAACTTTTCCAAACGGCCTTCGACCATTTTTTCGACAATGTGTTCCGGCTTTCCTTCATTCAATGCTTGTTCCTTTAATACGGAACGTTCGTGGTCCAATTCGTCTTGCGGCACTTCTTCACGGGTGACATATTTCGGGTTGGTGGCTGCCACTTGCATAGCCATGTCACGAACAAATTCTCTAAAGTCGTTATTTTTGGCGACAAAGTCGGTTTCGGAGTTGACTTCAATCAAGACACCGATACGATTGTTGTGAATATAGCTTTCGACAATCCCTTCTGCGGCAATGCGACCGCTCTTTTTCGCAACTTTGCTCAAGCCTTGCTCTCTAAGAATATCCGCTGCGCGATCGATATCGCCGTCTGCTTCTTTGAGCGCCTTCTTACAATCCATCATACCGGCACCGGTTTTGTCTCTTAATTCTTTTACCATTTTTGCAGAAATTTCCATTGTACAGTCCCCTTTCAAATGCTAGACGCAACTTAAAAAAATAAGAGTTCCATTGGCCTAGAACTCTTATAATCTGCCTTATTCTTGTTCTTTTGTATCAGCCGCACTATCCGTGTTTTGATTTTCAGTTTCTTCAGAAGCTTCCACTTCTTCTTCCGCATGATCTTGCGCACCTTGTTTTCCTTCGAGAACGGCGTTGGCCATGGTTTCCGTGATTAATTTTACGGCACGAATGGCGTCGTCGTTACCGGGGATCGGGTAATCCAATTCATCAGGATCACAATTGGTATCGAGAATACCTACAATGGGGATTCCGAGCTTTTGCGCTTCTTTGACGGCGATATTTTCTTTCTTCGGATCGACAACGTACATAACGTCGGGAAGGCCGTTCATGTCCTTAATACCGCCTAAGAACTTTTCAAGGCGTTCTCTTTCGTGGCGAAGACCGATTACTTCTTTCTTCGGGAGAACATCAAAGCGACCGTCCGTTTCCATTTCTTCCAAATCTTTGAGACGACCGATTCTTTTCTTTATGGTTTGGTAGTT
Organism: Bacillota bacterium; assembly: GCA_023393815.1. Taxonomy (GTDB): domain Bacteria; phylum Bacillota; class Clostridia; order Tissierellales; family Peptoniphilaceae; genus Aedoeadaptatus. Next base: position 20,201 of record JAEXBU010000076.1, read on the forward strand.
GGTGAGAAGGCCACCTAACCAACGTTGGTTAATGTAGAACTCTCCACAACGTTTTGCTTCTTTTTCAATGGCATCTTGCGCTTGTTTCTTAGTTCCGACAAACAAGACTTGACCACCGTTTTGAGCCGTTTCACGAACGAAATCGTAGGCTTCTTCGATCTTCTTTACGGTTTTTTGTAAGTCGATAATGTAAATACCGTTGCGTTCCGTGAAGATGTATTTCTTCATCTTCGGATTCCATCTTCTGGTTTGGTGACCAAAGTGCACGCCGGCTTCGAGCAAGCTCTTCATAGATACTACAGACATATTACCTCCAAATGTTTTTTCCTCCACAACTCTTCTAAACAAGGCGACCCGAAGGCAACAGCCTTATTCTCGAGCTATGTGCGTATTTGTACCGATATATTATAACATGGGCTTAAGATCCATGCAAGAATCCTTTCCTTTTTTGCGATCAGTTTATGGTATACTTCCTGTAGATAAGGAGGAATTATGAATTTTAATGAACGCTTGCAAGCGTATGCTGAATTATTGATAAAAACAGGTGTTTCTCTTATCAAAGGGCAGGATTTAGTGATTCGCAGCCCCCTTGAAGGTCGCGACTTGGTCGTCGCCTGTGCCGCTTGCGCCTACGATGCGGGCGCCGCAGATGTGCACGTTATTTGGTCCGACGACGCCCTGACTCTTTTGAAGTACCGCCACGCGCCCGTGGATATTCTTCAAACTGTCCATGCATTTGAACAGGAAGAATATCGCCACTATTTGAATCGCGGCGCTGCCTTTTTATCGTTTACCGGAACAGACCCCGATCTTTTAAAACAAATTGATTCCCAAAAATTACAACAAGCGTCGAGTCATAGAAGTGAGGCCTTGCGATTTTATTCGGATGCGATGATGAAAGATGAAAATCCGTGGACGGTGGCGGGTATCGCTACGAAAGCATGGGCCAAAAAGGTGTACCCTGATTTAGAACCGTCCGTTGCCTTGGAAAGATTATGGGACGCTATTTTCGATATGGCTCGCGTATCGGAGCGTACGATCGAAAATTGGGACACACATATGCACACGGTCGATTCCAGGGCGCAAAGATTGACGGAGGAAGCATTCGTATCCCTGCACTACGAAAATAATCTGGGGACGGATCTGACCATTTCTCTTCCCGAAGGCCACCTTTGGGCCGGCGGGGGATCCTACCTACCGGACGGTCGATACTTTGTGGCAAACATTCCTACGGAAGAAGTCTTTACCCTTCCCCACCGTTCGGGCGTCTGCGGGATCGTCTACGCGTCTATGCCTCTTGCCTACAACGGCAATGTAATCGACGGATTTTGGCTCCGATTTGAAGAGGGAAAGGTCGTCGATTTCAATGCGAAAAAGGGAAAAGAGGTGCTCTGCCATTTATTAGATACCGACGAGGGAGCACGGCGTTTAGGTGAGGTCGCACTCGTCCCCTACGATTCGCCGATTTCCAATCGCCAACAACTTTTCTACAATACCTTGTACGACGAAAATGCTTCCTGTCACTTGGCCCTCGGGAAAGCCTACCCCACTTGTTTAAAAGGCGGTGCCGATTTGGATAAAGAGACGCTTTTAGCGCGCGGTGCCAACGATAGTTTAATACACGTAGACTTTATGATAGGAACGGAAGACCTTTCCGTCACCGGAACGACGAGAGATGGGGAACATATCCCCATTTTCATTCACGGAAACTGGGTTGCCATTCAATAAAAAACACCGAAAATTTCTCGCTAAAACGAAAGGAATTCTATAAAGTCGCACAAAATAGAGCAGGCAAAATGCCTGCTCTATTTTTCGCTACAGAACATATAAGATTTTTTCTAGATCTAAAGGTTTTTTTCCATTAAAAATCCCCCAAAGGTCGGATTTTCGAATCCAACTTTTGGGGGAAGTAGCAATCGGAAGCTTTTTCTTATACTTCTTCAGATATTGCGATAACTTCTTTGCCATCGTAGTAGCCGCAGCTCGGACAAATACGGTGGGGCAATTTCGCTTCGTGACAATTGGGGCACTCGGCGACAGTTGCTTTATTCAGACGATAAGAAGATGCACGTCTTTTGTTTTTGCGTTGTTTTGAAGTTTTACTCTTAGGTACTGCCATGTCTACACCTCCCTATCTTCATGCTTTTTCATCGAATAGATTTTTTAAGGATCCAAATGGACTTACGTCTTCCACCTCACAATGGTGATCCGGATGTTCGTTTAAATCCTCACCGCAGACCGGACAAAGCCCTCTGCAATCTTCATCACATAAAACTTTGATCGGCACGGATGTTATCACTTGCGAGAATACTAATTCCGCTAACGGAAATTCATCCAAAGATTCGACGAGTAGGACGTTTCCGTCATCCTCTTCCTCACCGTTCGTCGTAACGACGATATGTGATTCGCTCTCCACCGTTTTTTCCACGGGTCGAAGACAACGGTCACAACGGGTATGCACGGTGTAATTCACTTTGACGTCGACGTTCAAATCGCTATCGACTTTATAAATGTCCATGCTGTAGTCAATCGGATCTTTCAAATCCAAACCGGCTAAATCCAGCGGACTGTCTTCCTTCGTCAATTGACCTTCAACGCGCTTGTGGATGTCACTTCCTTGTAAAAAATCAGAAAATTCTCTACGCAAAGGTATCACCTCTAAAACTGCTGCAAGCTATTATATGACAAATTTCCCCTATCTGTCAAGAAAATTAAACGAGTTTAGCCGTCTCCATGGCGATTTTCAATTCTTCGTTGGTAGGTACAACCAATACGGGGATGGAAGAATCTTCGGTACTGACGACGGCATCTTTGCCTCGCATATTGTTCTTGTCATGGTCGATCTTTACGCCTAAGGACGTGAGACCGTCGATGACGCGTTCTCTCGTAGTAATGGAGTTTTCGCCGACGCCTGCAGTAAAGACGATGCCGTCGCAGTGATCCATTTCGGTTAAATATGCGCCAATGTATTTGCGCACGCGATTTTCGAAAATATCCAAGGCAAGTTGTGCTCGTTCATTTCCTTCGTCCGCCGCTTCTTCCAGATCTCTGAAGTCGCTGGAGACACCGCTAATGCCGAGGACGCCGCTCTTTTTGTTCATAACATTGGACATTTCATCGGCAGAAAGTTTTTCTTTGTCCATAATAAAGGGAACGATCGCCGGATCCATGTCGCCTGTACGGGTGCCCATGGCGAGACCTTCCAGTGGGGTAAAGCCCATAGTGGTATCGTAGCATTTGCCGCCGACGATGGCGCTGATGCTGGAGCCGTTTCCTAAGTGACAAGTAATTAAGTTCACTTCGTCGAGCTTCTTTCCGAGCATTTCAGCGGCACGTTCTGTAATATATTGGTGGCTGGTTCCGTGAAACCCGTAACGGCGTACCTTGTATTTTTCGTAGTATTCATAAGGCAAAGCGTAAATGTAGTTCAATGCCGGAATAGTTTGGTGGAATGCCGTATCGAATACAGCAACCATGGGTACATCGCCCATAATTTCCTTGCACGCTTCGATACCGATAATGTTCGGCGGATTGTGTAATGGTGCGATTTCCACATTATCATTAATGGCTTTCATTACTTCGTCGTCGATAATAACCGATTGTGCGAAGGCTTCTCCGCCGTGAACGACGCGGTGGCCTACGGCGTCAATTTCGCTCAAGCTCTTGACAGCGCCGTATTCGGGGTGTTGCAGGGAATCCAAGACGATTTTCAAAGCGGCCTTGTGATCCGCAAGCATCTCTTCGATGACAACTTCCTCTTTGCCGGCAGCTTCATATTTGACACGTCCGCCTTCGATGCCGATACGTTCTGCCAAACCCTTGGCGAGAACTTTCTTTTCGTCCATATCAATTAACTGATATTTCAAAGAAGAACTTCCACAGTTGATGACTAAAATGTTCATGTATTTCCTCCTTATGCATTTTCAATTTGACCGTAGTTATTATATCATAGATCCGTTCCCTATCGAAGAAAAGAGATGAAAAGGATGATTGAATGACCTATGCTCTAATTGTCGCGGAGACAAACCCTCTCCACTATGGACACACCTACTTAATCCAACGAGCCCGTGTAGACGGCCATGCCGTCGTCGTACTTATGAGCGGATCTTTCACACAACGAGGATTGCCGGTAGTAACGGATAAATTTACGCGGGCAAAGGATCTGATCGAACAGGGTGTACACGTCGTAATTACACACCCCATTCAATCGGCTACTTCGAGCGGCGAGCTTTTTTCTTACGGTGCTATGACTGTGGCCACTCGCCTTCCTGCCATCGACGCTATCTATTGTGGAACGGAATTTGGAGACGAGGAAACGTTCCAAGCCATCTACGCCTACGAATTAACCGATTGCTTTCAGTCGCGATTACAAGATGCCATGCGCCGAGGGCTATCCTACGCATCCGCCTATAAAGAAGCTCTGGCCTTAGAAGACGTACACTGGACAGGTATCTTTCAGTCGAATGCACTCTTAGCCTACGGCTACTTTAAAAGTTTAAGACAGTTGTCTTCGTCAATCCCGATCGTTTTCATTCCGCGGGCACAGGATGAAAACGATCGGATCCTCAGTGCATCGACCATTCGCAGCATGGTTGACAGGGATAGGTCGGACGTCAAGTCCTATTGTGCGGGATCTCTTCCACAATACAAGGAATCAAATCTTTGCGAGTCATTGTTTCGGCTCTATCGGTCCGACGCAGTGAATGCCTCCATTGATTTGACGCGCTACGACGGACACGAAGTGGGATTGGATCGCCGAATAGATTCGTGTTTGCGGGAAGCAACTACTTTTACGGAATTTATGGAAATGGCCAAGACCAAACGCTATTCGCAATGGCGTATCGCCCGGCTTTTGCTTCACGGGTATTTACGCATGGATCGGCAAGTGGTGCGCCGCTCCTTGGCGTCTCAGAAAGCATATCAAGTTTTGGCCTTTTCAACGGGAGGTACTGCGTACTTACGCGAAGCAAAAGCGTCTTCCGTCATGCTTCTTACGAATTTTAAACAGATAAAAAAACTTCCGGAGGAGCAAAGATATTTACTTGGATTTGAACAAAAAGCAACGGATCTTTGGAGCGTTCTCACTTCCACATCTAT
>JAEXBU010000069.1 GCA_023393815.1 Bacillota bacterium
GTCTTATAAAAAGAGATTCGTGTGAAAGTGCGGATCTCTTTTTGTGCTCGGGAATTTACAAGGGAAGTGAAAAAAAAACACCTAGTTTTCGGATAAATAATGCCGGAGAAACAGGTGAATCAGGAGGAATGCTGAATTATTCTTCCTATTTTGTACGAAGAGAGAATTGCGAAAACATATGTGGATTTGTACTTGAACCAATACCAAATTGTGAAGGAGCGATATCAGAATAAACCTTGAATCTGTCGAACAAGAAATTTTGAAAGCAAGTACATGTCCCGCAATGCATTTGCGTAGTATGTACTTAAAAGGAAGCTATGCTGATTTTACAACAATCATAAGAGTCTACTCTTTAAGCGAAATAAATAATGGAATTAGGAGTATAAGATTTGCCATGCCGTTTCTGTGTTATTTAGAGGATGCGAAATCCTTTCTTTTGTATCAGAGCCTTGTCGGTGTCCATGGCGGCGCCGGAGGTATTTAAGAAGTCGCCGGTAATGGCGGCATTTACGCCGTAGGAAAGAGCGTCTTCACCGTTTTTTCGTAGATTTTTCCTTCCACCGGCGAGGCGTAAATAGGCTTTTGGAAGAAGAAAGCGGAAAATGGCGGCCGTTTTTAAAAATTCTTCTTCGGGTAGGGGTGGACGATCTTCCATGGGCGTGCCTGCGATGGGGTGGAGAATGTTTAGGGGAACGGAGTCTACGGAAAGATCCCTTAAGGTCATGGCTAAATCTACCCGGTCGCCGCGGCTTTCGCCCAAGCCGAAGAGGGCGCCGGAACAAACCTCGAGCCCCGAAGTTTTCGCCGCCCGAATCGTGGCGATTTTTTCGTCGTAGCTATGTGTGGTGCATAGGGTTGGGAAAAAAGCACGAGACGTTTCCAGATTGTTGTGCAGTCGCTCGAGGCCCGCGTCTTTTAAAAGGGCGAGGTCCTCTCGGTCTAAAAGTCCTCCGGACAAACACAGGTGCAGAGGGGTTTCTCGGCGAAGACGGCGAAAGACGGTGGCCACTTTCGTCACTTCATTTTTCGAAAGACGACGGCCCATGGCTACGAAGCCGTAGTGTGACACCCCAGCCGAGGCGGCCTTTAAGGCGTCTTGAAGCAGGGCCTCTTTGTCGAATAAATCAAAGGAGGCAACCGATGCGCGGCTTCGTCTCGACTGGGCGCAAAAGGCGCAGTCTTCCGTACAGCGGCCGTTTTTTCCATCGACGACGGCGCATAAATCGAATCTGTTACCGGAAAATCGGGTTCGTATGGTCGTGGCTGCGGCGGCCAGTTGTGGCAGCTCCTCGTCGTAAAGGGCCAGAGCCTCATCTCTTGTGAGCTCCTCCTCTCGCAAGACTTTTTTCGTGAGTGATTGAAGCATTTCGCACCTTCCTTTCTTCTGGCATGTATCATAAACCGCGGAAAGGGAAAAATCAACAATAAAAATGTAAAGAAGAGATAGAAAAAAGCCGCCACGAAGGCAGCTTTTCTTTAGAAAAATTGAATGGGAGAAGCTAAGTTTTTCAACAGAGCCGCCACGCTCCAAGCGGCGGTGACGCTGGATTTCGGGTTGTTGGGATCGGGTTTGGAGGTAATTTCCACGACCGCTTTTGCTTTGTCGTTTTCCACGGTGACCCGATGGGTGTTGCCCACACTTTCGGGATCACTCAGGATACGGACTTTGGTGGCGTCGGCACCGACGGTGTTGATGCCCGTAGCTACGGCCACATTGGTATTTTTCGGAAAGCCTTGAATGGCCTCGGTGGCGCTACCTTCAAAGGCGACGGTTTTTTTGTTCGAAGGGAGGTCTTTTCCTTGCAAATAAGGGGCGCCATTCAAACTTTTCGGCGCTTTGGTGCTTTGGATTTCCGCATACACTCCGCCCATAAGGGTCAAGGTACCCATAAGGTCGAAGCCGCCGATCGCACCGGAGGTGATGTGTACCTTTCGAGACGATTTTTTGGCGGTCCTTTCGATTCGTTCGTATAATTCGCCGTCGGCCAGTGCACCGACAGACGTGATCACTACATCCTTCCCTTTTTCAAGGAGCGCAACGATGTATTCTTTTACGGCGCCGACGCCGGCGATTTCTACGACTATGTCCGTGTCGTCCATTAATAGGGATTCGAAATCTTTGTAAAGGGGAATAGTTTGTTCCTGAATGGAGAGGGCTTTGTCCTTGAATGCTTGATCAAAAATGCCCTTTAGGCAGTAGTCTTCGTTTAAGGTGTTCAATAGGGCGTCCACGAGAATATGACCTAGGGCGCCGTAGCCGATCACGGCGATGTTTTTCATTTGTCCTCCTTTGAAGGTGTTTCGGGTACAAAAAAGCCCGCTTCAGTTAAAGCTTCCTTCACTTCGTCTAAGGTTTCCTCGTCTTTGGCAAAGATCGTATGGAAGTGGTAACCGTCGGTAATGTTTTTTAAAGGCGTGCTTACGCTGTGGTAAATCGTATCCATAAAGTGATTTACGTCTTTTCTCGATTGGATGTTCATGGTGGCGGCGATCTTTCCGTAAATGCGGTGCTGGACATAGACGTCTTCTACCGTGGCACCCAAGTCCACGATCAGATTCAGCTCTTGGATAATTTCGTCGTCTCGATGGCGACATTTAAAGGTACGCCGAAAACCCGTGGGCGTGTCCATGTAGTAGCCGCGATTGGTAGAGAGAATAGGCACGTCTTTTGCCCGTAGAAGGCCGATGTCCTGGACGATGACCTGGCGGGAGACGGAAAAAGTTTTGGCCAGCGCGTCCCCGGATAGCGGTCCGTCTGCTCGGCGAAGGGCTTTTTCCAATTCATAGAGTCGGGTTTCTTTATCGAGAGGCATCGGGCGTCAATCCTTTCATGGAAAAATCCAATGCCGGGGCCGAGTGGGTAAGAGCGCCGGAGGAAATAATGTCGGCGCCCAAGTCCTTGTATTTGGAAATGTTGTTTAGGTCTATGTTGCCGGAAAGCTCGACCAGAGCGCGTCCGTCGATGAATTCGACGGCTTCTTTTATTTCATCTACATTCATATTGTCCAGCATAATAATGTCCGCACCGGCGTCCAGGGCTTCTTTCACCATGGTTATGGTCTCCACTTCCACTTCGATTTTTCGAACGAAAGAAGCGTAGGCACGTGCTCGTTCTACGGCGTTTGCGATGGAACCTGCGGCGGAACAGTGGTTGTCTTTTAGCATGACGCCGTCGGTAAGGTTAAAGCGGTGGTTTTCCCCGCCACCTGCGCGCACGGCATATTTGGCGAAGAGCCGAAAATTCGGCGTGGTCTTTCGCGTATCTACGATTTTTGTCGCGCTACCCTCGAGAGCCTGTACCATTTTATGGGTGTAGGTGGCGATGCCGCTCATGCGCTGGAGGAAGTTGAGTGCGACCCGTTCGGCTGAAAGAAGGGCGCGTAAAGGACCCGTAATCGTGGCTACGCAGTCGCCTTTAACCAGGGCGTCTCCGTCTTCGAAAAACCACGCGACGGTGGTTTCGGGATCGAAGAGAGTAAAGGTTCGCGCAAATACCGGAGCGCCGGCAAGAATTCCGTCGGATTTGGCGAAGAGTTGTACCGATCCGGTTGCGCGAGAATCCACTACGGCATTGGTGGAGATGTCTTCGTCGTTTATGTCCTCTCGTAAGGCGGCCAAAATGGCGTCGTCCATTAAAAAAGGTGCCAATGTCAATTTGCCCATAAAGCTCCTTTCTCTACCTATTGCAAATGGCGAGCATACGATCCAAAGGAACTTTCGCCTTTTCGATTATGTTCTTATCCAGAACTACTTCGTTTTCGGAAGTTTCCAATACGTGGATGATTTTGTCTACGGTCACCTTCTTCATACCTTCGCAAACCATATCCGGGAAAATAAATTCTTTATCCGGGTAGCGCTTGTTCAATTCCCAAAGAATGCCTTCTTCTGTAAGGATGATGTTTTCTTTTCGATCCAAATGGCCGACCGCCTCTAAAATTCCCTTGGTACTTCCCGTGTAATCGGCAAGTTCCAGAACCGATCCCTTACATTCGGGGTGAGCAAAGACGGCGGCTTCGGGGTGAAGGGACTTCAGTTTTGTTACGTGATCCGGCGTCAGACTGTCGTGTACCGGACAGCAACCGGCGTTATTGATGAAGTGTTTGTCGGGGAAGGCACCTTCCGTGTTGTGGCCGAGATTGCCGTCGGGGATAAAGAAAATGTGTTTTGCGTCGATGGATGCGACCACTTTCTGTGCGTTGGAAGAGGTGAGGCAGTAATCCGAGTGGGCCTTTACCTCCGCCGTGGAATTTACGTAGGAAACCACGGCCAGATCGTCGTATTTCTTTCGCATGGCTTCGATGGCGTCGACATCGACCATGTGAGCCATGGGACAGTCGGCCGACGGATCGGGGAGATACACTATTTTTTCCGGATTTAAAATTTTTACAGTTTCCCCCATAAATTCCACACCGGCCATGACGATCACTTTGGAGTCAATGCCCGTGGCGATTTTCGCCAGAGTGAAGGAGTCTCCGACGTAATCGGCTGCGTCCTGAACGGAGCCGTCTACGTAGTAGTGGGCGAGAACGACGGCGTCTCTTTCTTTTTTTAAGCGTGCAAGTGTTTCGTTTTTCAAGATCGTATTCCTTTCTTCCCTTGTTCCTGAATGAATCTTACATAGGATACCACAAGATAGCACATATGACAACATAACTGTCTTGTCAGTAAACTGTCATTGAGTCTTTTCTCCGACGGGTCTATAATCGAAAGTATAAAAGGAGGTGGCCCATGGCTTTCAATGGAAAAAGCTTGATGGACCGATTGTTCGGAACGAAGATAGAATCGATTCAGGCACGGGATTTAAAGGATCCGTCGTCGAAGGTTATTTTAGATGTTCGGGAGCCGGAGGAAGTAGCGCAAGGGAAAATCCCCGGCGCTTACGTGATTCCCTTAGGAGGGTTGCCGACGAGGAAGATGGAATTGCCGAAAGACGTGCCCATTTATGTGATTTGCCGCTCGGGAAACCGAAGTAAAAGGGCCTGTCGCTACTTAAAGGACGAAGGTTTTTTATGTGTCAACGTAGAAGGCGGTATGTTGGCCTACGAAGGGGAAGTGGTATAGAATAGACGCCGCTTTTTGGTCGAAAGAAAAGGGTATAGGGAGAAAAAGAAAGAAATAGGAGGCTGTTATGGAAAAAGATATGAGCAAATACCGTTGCAAACCCTGTGGCTACGTATACGATCCCGCCGTAGGCGTGCCGGAATACGGACTGGAACCGGGCATCCCCTTTTCCGATTTGCCGGACGACTGGACTTGCCCTCGATGTGGGACCAGCAAGTGGATGTTTGTCAAAGTAGAAGAAGACTAAAGCGCTCGAAAGAGTGCTTTTTTCATAAAGGAGGCCCTATGAAAAAAATTCACGAGGCGGTCGATGGGGGCGTACAGCTGCCTACGCGTTTGGTCATGCCGCCTATGGCGACGGAAGCGTCACGAGACGGCAAGGTTGGCGAGAATACTATGGCGTACTACAGGAAAATGGCGGCGAACAAACACTTTGGCCTATTTATCATAGAGCACAATTACGTCGCCATCGAGGGAAAGGCCGGGAAGAAGCAAATGGGCCTGGACGACGACGAAAAAATTACCGGGCATAAAAAACTCGTAGACTCCATAAAAGGAATACGACCCGATGCCGCCGTCCTTTTGCAAGTGAACCACGCGGGCATAAAAACCCGACGGGAATATACCGGGGCCGATCCCATCGCTCCGTCTGTCCGACCTTGGGACAAGGCGACTAAAGCTATGAACGAAGAGGATATGGAGCGGGTAAAAGAGGCCTTTGTTCGGGCCGGCCTACGGGCAAAAGCGGCCGGCTACGACGGGGTGGAACTTCACGCCGCGCACGGGTATCTTTTGAATCAATTTCTCTCGCCCTTGACGAATTTTCGCACTGACGACTACGGCCGCGATCGAATCAAGTACCCTCTGGAAGTCTTTTGCGCGATGAAAGACGCGTTGGGGGACTTTTCCCTGGCCGTGCGAATCGGAGGCGTAGAGACCTTGGAAGGCGGCACGACCGTTCGAGAAGGAACCGAGTACGCGGCAGCCTTTGCGAAGGCCGGCGCTTCGATTTTAGACATGACCGGAGGCATGACCGGCTACAGTCGCGAGGGTCATAAGGAAGCCGGTTGGTTTAAAGACCTGACCGTAGCCACCAAAAGGAGAGTGCACGTCCCCGTGCTCCTAACCGGAGGCGTAAGGACTTTGGACGAGGCGCAAAAACTACTGGATGAAGATGCTGCAGATCTGATCGGCGTCGGCCGCGCCTTTTTAAAAGACCCGAACTGGGAAATGCATCAGATGAGATGAAGCTGCGAGCGCGCCGCAGCTTTTTTCCGTTCGCGAGAGAATGGAAATTGGAGGAAATTCACTCAGCGAATGTGTTTTTTCCTATGTTATAATGGTTTCATTAAAGGAGGGATAGGATGAAAGCTGTCGTCAGTGTGTTAGGAAAGGATCAGGTAGGGATCGTCTGTCGCGTTACCACCTTGTTGGCGGAGCACGGTTTCAACATTTTAGATATTAGCCAAACCATCGTCCGTTCGTATTTCACTATGATTCTCGTGGTGGAACACGACGACGAGGATTTCGCCTTGGAAAGTGTGGTTAAGGACTACGAAGCTCTGGGCGAATCTATGGGTCTGGACATTCGTATGCAGCACGAAGCACTTTTCAACCGTATGCACCAGATTTAGAAAGGACGATTCTTTTGGATAATTCTTCGATTCTCGAAACAATTCATATGCTGGAGCATGAGAATTTGGACATTCGAACGGCGACTTTGGGGATTTCCCTGATGGACTGCATTGCGGACGATGTAGACGAGGTTTGCGCCCGGGTGTATGAAAAGGTTACGTCCTTAGGGGCAAATCTAGTGGACGAAGCCGACGCGGTGGGGGCCAAGTACGGGGTCAACGTGGTAAACAAGCGAATTTCCGTGACGCCGGCATCGCTTTTGCTTCCGCGGGGCACGAAAGAGGATTTCGTGAAACTTGCCGGGGCGCTGGACGAGGCGGCCATTAAAATCGGCGTAGATTTTATCGGAGGCTTTTCCGCCTTGGTTCACCGGGGGATGACGGAAAGTGAGCGGGCGCTTCTGGAAGCCATTCCCGAGGCCCTGGCATCGACGGAAAAAGTCTGCTCTTCCGTGAATGTCGGCTCGTCCAAGTCCGGATTAAATATGGACGCGGTGGCCGCAATGGGTCAGGTGATCGTAGATACGGCGTACTTAACGCGCGAGGCGGATTCCCTCGGCTGTGCAAAATTGGTGGTCTTTGCCAATGCGGTAGAAGATAATCCTTTTATGGCCGGCGCCTTCCACGGTACGGGGTTGGGGGATCACGTACTTCATGTAGGGATTTCCGGCCCGGGCGTCGTAAAGACGGCTCTGGAAAAATTCCGAGGGCGTCCTTTCGACGAAGTGGCTCAGTGCATTAGCGAAATGACCTTTAAAATTACGCGCATGGGGGAACTGGTGGGAAAAGAAATCGCCAAGCGACTGGATACGCCTTTCGGCTCAATCGACCTGTCTTTGGCGCCGACCCCTGCCGTAGGCGACAGCGTGGCGCGGATTTTGGAAGAAATCGGTGTTGGCACCGTCGGAGGTCACGGCACCACGGCAGCTCTTGCCATGTTAAATGACGCGGTAAAAAAAGGCGGCATTAACGCCTCGGCGCACGTAGGGGGCTTAAGCGGGGCCTTTATCCCCGTTTCTGAGGATGAGGGAATGATCGCTGCCGCGTCCAATGGGGCGCTGGCATTGGACAAGCTGGAAGCCATGACCTGCGTCTGTTCCGTGGGACTGGATATGATTGCTATTCCCGGCGATACGAAGGCGGAAACACTGTCGGCCATGATCGCCGACGAAGCGATGATCGGTATCATCAACCAAAAGACCACGGCGGTACGTTTGATTCCCGTTTGGGGCAAGGATGTAGGCGAAAACGCCACCTTCGGCGGCCTTTTAGGGGAAGCGCCGATCCTTCCCGTACATGGGAACGACTGTGCCCCCTTCGCGCACAGGGGCGGATTTATCCCCGCGCCGATCCACAGTTTCAAGAATTAGAGACGAAGGGAACACATGACAGTTACGATACAAGAATTTGTCTCTATGATGGCGGAAAGCCCAGCCATATTTCTCACGACTTTTCTCGTTTTAGCGGTAGTTTTTGTCAACGGCTGGACCGATGCGCCCAATGCCATCGCCACAGCCGTTTCCACCCGTGCCATTGAGCCGCAGAAGGCCATTTATATGGCAACGCTCTTTAATTTTCTCGGCGTCTTCCTTATGACCGCCATTAACGCCAATGTGGCGGAGACGATTTTTAACATGGTAGATTTTAACGGCAATACCCACGAAGCTATGATCGCCTTGGCATCGGCTCAGGTAAGCATCGTGATTTGGGCGACGGCGGCCTGGTACTTCGGCATTCCCACGTCGGAGTCCCACGCGCTGATCGCCGGGCTTTCCGGCTCGGCCATCGCCCTGCACGGGGGGCTGGACGGGATCAATGGGGCGGAGTGGATGAAAAATATCTACGGTCTGCTCTTGTCGACGATCCTCGGCTTTCTCATGGGCTATGTGGTGGTGGAAATCATCAAGCGTCTTTTGGTCGACACGGAACGGCGTAAGAGCAAGACTTTTTTTAAACACGGGCAGATCGTCTCGGCGGGGGCCATGGCCTTTATGCACGGCGCCCAGGACGGACAAAAGTTTATGGGGGTCTTTATGTTGGCCTTCAGTCTGGCAGCAGGCACCGGCGGCGGAGGGCACTTTGTCATTCCCGCGTGGCTCATGATCGTCATTTCTTTGGTCATCGGCTTCGGAACCAGTTTAGGAGGCCTTCGGATTATAAAATCCGTGGGCATGAATATGGTAAAGCTGGAGACTTACGAAGGCTTTGCTGCCGACGTAGGTGCCGTCGTCAGCTTGTTCTTCGCATCCATTGCGGGAATTCCCGTCTCCACGACCCACACGAAGACCACGGCCATTATGGGGGTAGGAGCTTCGAAACACTTGAAAAATGTGAACTGGTCCGTGGTTAGCGACATGGGTCTGGCGTGGATATTGACGTTTCCCGGCTGTGGGCTGATCGGCTTTGTCGTCACCTATTTGCTTATTAACTTGTTTTAGGAGAATACATGAAAGAGAGAAAGTTCGATTATTTCCAAAAATTCGGCGATATGGCTCAAAAAGCTTCTTTGGCGGCGGATTTGCTCAAGACGACTTTGGGGGCTTACGATGCGTCGACTTTGCGGGAGAAAACCGATGCTATGAAGCGCATCGAAAACGACTGTGACCAGATCATGCACGATATTATGAACCGTTTGGCCATCGAGTTTTTGCCGCCGATCGAGCGGGAAGATATTATCGAGATTACGGACAAGTTGGACACGGTGGTGGACAGTATCGAGGAAATTCTTCTGGGGTTGTATATGTATCGGGTACACGAGCTGATTCCCGAGACATTGGAATTTGTGGATCTCATCGTGCAGAGTACGAGTATGTTGGAAGAAGTGGTTCTAGAGTTCAGCAATTTTAAACGTTCAAACGAAGTCAAGGAAAAGATCATCCGCATCAATTCCCTGGAAGGACAGGGAGATACTCTATACTTAAATTCCATGCGCGCCCTTTTTAACTTTTCCGGAGAATTTGACGGGCGGCGGATTGTTATTTGGAAGGAAATGCTGAGAGTCTTGGAAGATTGCCTGGACAGCATCGAAGAGTGTGCTAATGAGTTTGAAACAGCCATGTTAAAAAACGGTTAACCTTATACGCGATAAAAGACCCTCGTAGGATCAGGATTCCATACGAGGGTCTATTTATTCGATGCGATTGTTTTTTCTCTCCGCTAAAATGGCTTCTTTCGCCCAAGTGAAAAACTCCGAGGGGGCGACGGATTCTCGATCCACGTGGGTGGAGCGAAGAAGGTAGAGGCGCGTTTTTGCCCGGGTCATGCCCACGTAAAAGAGGCGGCGTTCTTCTTCCAACTGTTGCGCTTCTTCTTTAGAATCCGCAAAACGTCCGGACATAGAGGGGATGGTGTCGGCGTTTAAGTCCACGAGAAAGACCGCGTCGAATTCCAAACCCTTGGCACCATGCAGGGTCGATAGAACGAGACCTTGTTTCCCGGCGCGGGAGCCTTGCATCAATCGGTCCAAGGTCCTGAGCCGACCGATAAATTGGTCGTAGTCATCGGTTTTTCGGGCGATGTACTTGGCGTAGTAGAGAATACGAAGGGATGTGGTTTTCGAGGAGCCGAAAGTGGAGGCGTGGTTCGAAATGTATTCTTCGTACTCCAGATCCTTTTGAATAAAGCGAAAGGCTTCGGCGGGGGCGAGGGTTTTGAGGTGTTGAAAGTCCCGCTTGAGTGCCTTCACATCGCGAAGCATGTAATCGGGAAGCTTTAAGGAGAGCAAGCTGTCGAAAACCGACGTGCCGACACCTCTTTTTTGCAGGGATTCGATCATATTTTTCGAAAGGTAGCCGCGGATTTTGTAGTAAAAGGTGGAAAAGGACGCCAAGTCGCCGGGGTTTTGACTAAATTCGTAAATGGACATTAGATCCTGGAGCACCCAGTGATGGAAGAAGCGACTCGTGCGCTCCTTGGAAGTAAAAGGTATGTTTTTTCTCTCGAAAAATTCCACCAGGCCGATAGAAGAGACGTGATTGCGGTAGAGGATGGCCACGTCTTTTAAATCGTATTTTTCGATTTCCGAGGCAATAAAGGCGTATTGTCTATCCAAGCTGTTCAGCTCCACGGTGCGTACTTCGGGACCGGTGCCTTTGACGGCGACGGGAGTTTTTTCGTAGCGAGTTTTGTTTTGTTTGATAAATTGCGCGGAGAGAGAAAGAATATTTTTTTGGGAACGAAAATTTTTTGACAAATAGTACAGGCTTAAATCGGCATAGCGATCCTTTAAGTGAAGAAGTTCGCGAAAATCCGCACCGCGAAAGCCGTAAATGGATTGGTCGTCGTCGGCGACGATAAAGAGATTGTTTTTCGGCTTCGCAATGGATTCGATAATGGCGAGTTGGCCCTTGGAGGTGTCCTGGCCCTCGTCCACCTGGATGTAGTCGTAGGTGTTTCGAATGGACGCCAAAAGCCCCGGATCCTGTTTAAAAATCTCCGGCACCAGGGTAATCATATCGTCGAAATCGATCCAATGCCGCGCTCGCTTTAACTCTTCATAGCGGGTGAAAAAGGTCAGGAATAAGGGCGTGATTGCTTCTTTATTGTACTGAGCAGGATCCAGCACTTTATTTTTTACGTAGCTGATTTCCCGCAAAAGATTTTCCATTTGCTCTTCGTTGGGCGAGCGGTGCATAATCTCTTTCCACAAGTCACTTAGCATACGCCATTTGCTGACGGCCCGGTCGGATTCGATCAACGTATAGCGCACGCCTCGACGTCGCTCGTCGTTTTTTAAAACCGAATAGCAAAAGCTGTGGATGGTGGAGAAAGCGGGAGGGGAGCTGTTGGCGAAAAGGTTTTTATAACGTACACTCAAGTCCCGCGCCGAGGCCCTGGAAAAGGTAATGGTCAGAATGTTTTTTCGATCCACCCCTTCGTCCATAAGCCGTTTCGTTCGGTTTAAGAGCATGGTGGTCTTGCCACTTCCCGGCACGGCCAGAACTAAACCTGGGCCTTTGCCGTGTGTCATGGCGTGCAATTGTTCGTCTGTTAAATTCATAGTCACCTCCGGGTGAGTATATCACGTCTTCGGGGAATTGTCCTTTTCAAGACGAGAAGCTTGGTATATAATGGAAAAAGTAGGTATGTACAGGATGGTGAAGATGAAAAATCCGTTTAAAGCGTTTGACGATTATTTTATGGATCGTATAAACAAGAAATTGAAAAACAGGTATTGCGATTTCTTCTTTTACAACTATACGAATATAGCAGGACCCGGATTTCTTGTAGGTTTGTCGATCTTCATGTTGCTTTTCGGAAAACGTTGGATCGGAAGCGCCGCGTGGGAAATGGTTCTGGCTCTCGCGATCGCAGCAATCATCGTACAGGTTTTAAAGCGGATCATCAGTCGGAGTCGGCCCTATTGGGTGGTGAAAAATTTAAACACCTACGGCATCGACCTGAGGGACTATTCCTTTCCCTCCGGGCATACCACGGCGGCCTTCACGGTGGCGACGACATTTTCTCTGTATTTTCCGAGATTGGCTGCGCTATTTATTCTTCTGGCGTTTTTAGTGGCTGTATCCAGAACCTATTTGGCCGTACACTATCCTACCGACGTGTTGGCAGGAGTGATCATCGGCATTATCGTCGGTTACGTGGTACATATGTATGTTTACGACAACCTGGTGAACTGGTTGTAAGATGAGGAGGAAGATAATATGGTAATGACGAATTTCCTGCAAAAGAGAAGAACGGTGCGCGAATTCCAACCGACGAAATTGTCGGCGATTGAAATGGATTGGCTGAAAGACACTTTGGCCAAGTTAGAAAAGAAGGCGGCCGATGCCGATGTAAGCTTTGCTCTCTTTGAAGACGGCAAGGCCATTGCCGATGCCTTAAAAGGAAAAGCCGGATATGGCGGCACCATGATCGAAGCACCTTATTATATCGCGTTAAAGGCGAAGAGCCATGAAAAAGCCGAAATGATCCGCACGGGCTATTACCTGGAAATGATGAATACGGAACTGATCGAAAAGAATTTCGGGACCTGCTGGATCACGACCGTCCAAGTGAATAAAGAATTAAAGCAATCTCTCTTCGGCGAAGGTGGCGAATTTGTCGACTACATTATCGGTTTCGGCAAGGCCGAAAAACAAGATGTCTTTGACGAAGAACGGGTCAGTCCCCGTTACAGCGTAGACAAAATCGTCTTTAAGGATCATCTGGATACGCCGGCCTCGTTAACCGAACTGGAAAACTACGGCCTTTTCGACGTGTTCTCATCCATTCGTTTCGCACCCAGCCATATTAACGCCCAACCATGGCGCTTCCTCTTAAAGGAGGACGGCACCATTACCCTTTATTTGGACAAGAGCAAGGGCCAAAAGAGCTATGTGGACATCGGCGTCGTCATGTATTATTACGAAGCCATGTTGAAAAATACGGGTACGGAAAAAACGTGGACCTTAATCGAAGGCGCCGACGTAGACGGCCTGGAACCGGTAGCAATGATTTCTCTGTAATTTCAGAATAAGGAAGGAGCGTCGAAGGGCGCTTCTTTTTTTGTATTGACTTTCTGAGGGGCAAGGGGTACGATAAGCATGATTAAATAATCATATGATCGGATGTGAATACATTGCGTATATACGAATTAAAAAATTTAAACTGCGCCAATTGTGCGAGCAAAATCGAATCCCGCATCGGCGAATTGCCCCGCGTGAGAAAGGCCAAACTGGATTTTCTCTCTAAGCGTCTGGTGGTAGAGGGGGAAGTTTCTGTAAAGGAGATTCAGCGCGTGGCCGATGCCGTTGAAGAGGGCGTCGTCGTCTCGGAAAAAATTCGCGGCGAAAAAGGGGAAGCAGACGATGAGGAGAGAGGATCCCTAGTAAAAGAAGTTGCCTCCATTATCAGCGCCGTCATTGCCGGTCTTGTCGTGCAATACGTCTATAAGAGGCCGTGGCAAACGCCTTTGTGGGCGCTTCTTTTGATCGCCGCCGGCTTTTCTATTTTTAAAAGCGCCTTGAAGGGCATAAAAAACGGCGAAGTGTTCAACGAAAAGTTCTTAATGAGCGTCGCATCCGTTGCTGCCTTTTCCATCGGCGAACACGCCGAAGCGTTGGGTGTCCTTCTCTTTTACCGCTTAGGGGAAGCGTTGCAGGATTACGCTCTGGATCGGGCGACGGATTCCGTGGAGAGCTTGCTGGCTCGTGAGGAAACTGTCGCCCATGTGGAAAGAGATGGGGAGGTGAAAGAAATTGCGGCCGAGGATATAGCCGTAGGCGATGTGCTCGTTCTTCGCGCCGGGGACCATCTGGCGGCCGACGGCGTCATCGTGGAAGGAGAAGGACACATTTCCAATCAGCACATGACCGGTGAATCGGTACCGATTTTTGCGAAAGCGGGGGCGGATATGATGGCCGGCGCTGCAGCTCTGGACGGAGCCTTTAAGGTACGCGTCACGAAAGTTGTCGAAGAATCCGCCATGAAAAAGATAGAACGTTTGGTGGCCGATGCGCGGCTAAACAAGGGAAAGACCGAAACGTGGATCGGTCGCTTTGCCGGAATTTACACGCCGGCGGTGGTGAGTATCGCCGCGATCGTAGCCCTTTTGCCGCCTCTTGTCTTTCACGAGGATTGGAACGCGTGGATCTACAAAGCTTGCGCCTTTTT
The DNA here is from genome assembly GCA_023393815.1 of Bacillota bacterium. Taxonomy (GTDB): domain Bacteria; phylum Bacillota; class Clostridia; order Tissierellales; family Peptoniphilaceae; genus Aedoeadaptatus. The sequence continues at coordinate 14,307 of JAEXBU010000069.1, forward strand.
GATTATTTCCTGCCCCTGCGCTTTGGTGCTATCCGTACCCCTTACCATGTTTGCCGGCGTGGGGCGGGCATCGAAAGACGGCATATTTATTAAAGGATCGACTTCTCTCGAAGCGTTGGCCGAAGCCGAAGCCATCGCCTTCGACAAGACGGGTACGTTGACCGACGGTCAATTTGCCGTGGCGCAAGTAGACGTGCTCAAAGGAGAAAGAGAAGAGCTGTTAACGATAGCTGCTACCGCCGAACAGTATTCCAATCACCCCATCGCGCGATCGATTTTGGAAAAAGCCGCTCCGAAGGGTTCGCCGGGAGATTATCGGGAGATTTCCGGAAAAGGCATCACTTGCACCGTGGGCGGAAAGGCCGTGGCCGTGGGAAATGAAGCTTTGCTTCAAAGCCTGAACGTAGGGAACCCTTTGCATAGCATTCCTTTGACGTCCGTCTACGTAGTGGAAGAAGGGGAATTGTTGGGCCGCATCGTATGTACGGATTCTGTGAAGCCCGGCGTAAAAGAAGCGCTGAAAAAAGTAAAGGGTTTTTTAAAAACCTATTTATTTTCCGGGGATAAAAAAGAATGGGTCGATGCCGTAGGAAGAGAACTGGGGATCGATGTGTGTGCAGGTGGCCTCCTTCCCGGGGAAAAGGTAGAGGCATTGAACCGGATCTTGGCGCAAGATAAAAAAGTTGTTTACGTAGGCGACGGGATTAACGACGCTCCGGTTCTCGCGAAAAGCGATGTAGGTATCGCGATGGGTAGCGGCGGATCGGATATGGCCATTGAAACCGCCGATGTGGTTATTTTAGGCGACGACATCGGTAAAATTCCCTTCCTCTTCGACTTGGCCAAACAGACGAGGAAAATCGCCTTTGGAAACATCGCCTTCGCCCTGTCGATAAAACTGCTCGTCGTCCTCTTGAACGTGGCAAATATCGGCAATTTGTGGCTCGCTGTCTTTGCCGATGTAGGCGTATCCCTGATTTGTGTCTTTGTGGCCATGAGCCTCTTACGCTACAAGGGGCGAAAGTAACTGTGGTATAATACTTTCGGGAGGCGACAATGGCAGATAAATGGAGAAACTATCGCACCATGGCCGAGGATTTTCTCAGTCGCGGAGATACGAAGCGGGCGCTTAAGGCCTACGTGAAGGCGGCGGAATTTGCGCCCGACAAAGGCGCCCTCGTCGACTGCTACTTTTCGATTGCCGATATTCACTGGCAGCAAGGAAGCCCGAAGACGGCGGCGCGATTTTATAAAATCATTCAAGGTCTCGGCGAATTTGCCGGTGCCCACTACGCTTTGGGAGTTTTAGCTCAGGAAACGGGCGATGAAGTAGAAGCCGTCGAGCGCTTCGAACGCGCCTTGGAGATCGATCCCGATTACGAAAGTGCCGCCTACGAGTTGGCTCTTTTAAACGACGCTATGGGCTACAAAGATCGGGCGCTGGAACTCTTTGAACGCTGCGTCCGATTGGTTCCGGAAAATGGCGTGGTCTATTCCGACATGGCCTCCATTTACGAGGAGCGAAAGGAATACAAAAAGGCCCTGGACCTGGCAAAAAAAGCCGTGGTCCTATCTCCCACCTACAGCCTCGGCTACTACAATTTAGGCGTTGTTTATCAAAAGATGTTTCAAAACGACGAGGCCCTGGCCGCCTACGAAGACGCCTTAGACTTAGATGATACCTATGCGCCGACTTATTTAAATATGTCGGCCATTTACTTGCGCATGAAAGCGCCCGAAAAAGCCGTCGCCATTTTAAGCGAAGGAATCGACAAAGGGCTGAACAGTGTGAATTTATTTTACAACCGCGCGTGCAGTCATCGTCGCTTGGGAGAAAAGGAGGCGGCTATAGGTGACTTAAGGCGAGCTATCGCGATCAATCCCCACGCGAAACTGTGGGCGTCGAGGGATGTGGATTTAAAAGACATTGTCCGGGAGGTGGACTATTGATTATTATAAAGACGGAAAAAGAAATTGAAAAAATGCAGAGAGCGGCGGACCTTCTGGTACAGGTACATCGGGCTCTTCGAGAGGAAATCAAACCCGGGGTCAGCACCTTGGAACTGGATCGCTTTGTAGAAAAATTTATTACCGACCGGGGCGGATATCCGGAACAAAAAGGCTACCAAGGTTTTCCCTACAGCATCTGTGCCTCGGTCAACGACGAAATTTGCCATGGCTTTCCGAGAGAAGAAACGTTGAAAGACGGGGATTTGTTGACGATAGACATGGTAGTTAATGTAGACGGTTACCTGGCCGATTCCGCCTGGAGCTACGCCGTGGGGAATTTGTCCCCGGAAGGGAAAAAGCTCATGGAGGTAACGAAAGATTGTCTGTATAGAGCCATCGATATTGTAAAACCCGGTACCCGCTTGGGCGACATCGGTCACGCGATTCAAACGTACGCAGAAGCCAACGGCTTTTCCGTGGTTCGGGATTTCGTCGGCCACGGCATCGGAACGAATATGCACGAAGACCCACAGGTTCTTCACTATGGCAAACCGAACCGGGGACTGCGCTTGGAAGAGGGGATGGTCTTTACGATCGAACCCATGATCAATGCAGGAGACTGGCCCATTGCCATGGACGACAATGGATGGACTGCCCGTACTCGCGACGGATCCCTGTCTTGCCAATACGAACATACCTTGGCGGTGACCAAAGACGGCGTCATCGTTCTAACAGAGCAAGGAGAATAAGATGTTAAAACAATTAGAAGCGCCGAAAACCGGCGATCGCATGGCGAAGTTTCAGACGAATTTCGGCGATATTGTGCTGCGCCTTTTCCCCGAGGCTGCGCCCAAAGCGGTAGAAAACTTCACGACCCTCGTCGAACGAGGCTACTACGACGGCATTATTTTTCACCGCGTGATCGACGACTTTATGATCCAAGGAGGCGATCCTACCGGCACCGGTCGAGGGGGCGAAAGTATCTGGGGCGAGGGTTTCGAAGACGAATGTACGCCCGAGTACCGGAATCTGGTCGGCGCCCTGTCCATGGCCAATGCCGGTCCCCACACCAACGGGAGTCAATTTTTTATTGTTCAAGGCCCTGCCGTCGGCGACGACATTTTAAGGCAAATGGAAGATGCCGGAGAAAAGTATGGATATGCACGCGACGTCATCGACGGCTACAAAACCTGTGGCGGCGCCTTTTGGCTCGATGGAAAGCATACGGTTTTCGGTCAAGTGGTAGAAGGGATGGACGTGGTGCACGCCATCGCCAAGGTAGAAAAAAATGCGATGGATAAACCGAAAGAAGATGTAATCATTCGTAAGGCCAATACTTTTATTCAAGAATAAAAAAACGGACCCGAAGGTCCGATAAAGCAAACGGCTTAGGGCGGTTTGCTTTTTTATTGTGTCTTTTTCTTCTCTTTCCACAGCATGGGGACGGTGAGACCCGCGATGATACAGGCGATGCCGAGCAGTTTATAGAGTGAAAGGCTTTCTCCTAAAAGGGAGATACCCATCATGGTAGCACAGAGGGGGTTCAGGGCGCAGAACATACCGGCTCGCTCGGCGGAAGTGTATTTTTGTGCCACGGGCTGGAGGGTGAAGCCAAAGCCGGTACAGACCACGGCGAGGACGAGGATCACCATCCATTCGACGCGGCCTTGGGGCAAGCGGGGCGTTTCTGCGAGAAAGGAGGCTGCCGTCGAAAGAGCGGCAATCCAAGCGACTTGCAAGAAACCTAATTGAAAGGAATCGTCCGCGGAGGCAAAACGGTCGGTGAGCAAGATGACCACGGCATAGCACAGCGCTGCCATTAGGGCAAAGATTTCACCTCGCGCTAGGGATAGGCCGCCGGGCGTATAGGTTAAAAAACCGATGCCCAACACGGTGACGGCGACGCCTAAAAGGGCGGATTTTTCGGGAAGCGTGCGGGTAGTAATGGCGATTAAGATCGGTACGATGACGATCGATGTGTTTTCCAAAAAAGCGACGGTGGAGGATTCCGCCGTCTTTAAGGCCAGAAATTCGAAGGCCATCACGCAGAAAAAGAACAGGCCGAGAATCGTGCCGTGAGTCAAGGTGCGTTTCGTCATGGGGCGAAGTTTTTTAAAAAACAGAACCGTCAATAATAGGGTGGCGACATAGAAGCGGACGGACAATAGATTAAATACATCCAGTCCCTGCATTCCGATTTTAATAAAGTAATAGCTCGTCGCCCGGGCGACGATGACGGCGGCCAAGAGAATGGTTGCGCTCTTTTCTGTCATGAAAAACCTCACAATACTATTGATGGTACACGGTCATATCTTTCGTCAAGAAGTAGAGGACTACGTCTCCCGCGATGAAAATAAGACTCAGGAGAGAGGCATAGAGGAGAGGCGCTTTGGTCATAATGCCCACGCCCACGAGAAGGATGGCGAAGGTGATCAGCAGCGAGCCGAGGCCGGAGAAAAAAGACTGCTTCGTATTCTTGGCCAATTCTTGGGGGTTGGTCCAGGTGTAATTGGCGAATTTCCAGTCAAAGAACAGGGAAATGCCATTGATCAACAGAGCATAGGCCAGGGGACCGAAAAGGTAAAAGGGCCAGTAGATCGGTGCCGGGTGCAAATTTATAATGACGAGCAGCCAGGAAACGAAGAAGGAGGGAACGATAAAACACAAGGTCATAAGGAGTTTTCCCAGAAAAATCGATTGACCTTTTAAGGGTAAGGAGTAGGTGTTGTAGGCACTTAAGCCCTCCAGAGAAAAGCCGAAGCCGGCAAAATTCATTATGCCGGCGAGTCCTACGAGAAGGAGAAACAGGGCGGAATCCGTGGAGACGAACGATTGAGAATGTAAAAAGGCGAGGAAAGGATCTTTTACGGACGGAATAAAAAGGATGCCGGATAAAATCATGGGGAGCAGGGAGACGAAAAGGCCGTTCAATGCAATGGCGTTGTTGGATAGAAAGAGGCGTCGTTCTTTTCTTAAGAGGGCGGCGAATTTTTTTTGAACTTTATAGTCGTCGGATTTAACGGCCTTTGCCGTGCTTTTCGGTGTTAAACTTTCGGCGATGGCAAAAAAATGTTTCGACGCGTAGGAGAGAAAAGCGTAGTAGATGAGTACCGTAGCGGCAAGAAGGAGAAAAATTAACCAAATGGAACCGTTCAAGGCGTAGGACAGAGGACGAGTCACAGAGGGCAAGGTGTTATAAAAGGCGATAAAACGGATCAAGTCTTTGTAATGCCTGGCGAGTTCCGCGTAAAAGCCCATCATAAAGAGAACGAAAAAGGTGAGGCCGATAAAAGTCTTTACGCGCTTGGAAAGCTGTAGGCGACTGCCTCCTTTGGCCGTGGCGATGCGTAAAAAACAACCCAAGCTTTCACCCAATTGATTGGCGCAGAAAAAGGCGATAAGGATCAGGCACGCGTTTCGCGCAGAATCGGTGACCACGTAGGTGAGGAAAGCGGAAGGGAGGGAAAAAGCCAAGGTCAAAGGAAGGCTGAAGATGGCAGGACCGGTGGTCTTTGATAAGAGAAGAAGCCGCGTATCCACGGGCATACTCCACAGAGTGGATTGGTCGGAGTCGTCAAAATAAATGTGTTTGATGCGGACAAAGGCGAGGATCAGGCTCGCGAGAAAAAAGGCGACGGCCATTATGTCCATAGAAGAAAGGATGCCCGCTTTCGATAAGAGATCGGCGGCGGAGAGGATATCGGATTGCGCGGAGTTTTCGGGAAGAACGGCGGCGGAAGCAAAAAGGGGTAAGATGCCGCCGAGCCAAAAATAGCCCCACAGGGAAAGCAAATAGAGAAAGATGCCGAGGGCCTTTTTCTTCTTCCCCTGGGTCAGTTGCCGAAAGGTGCGCTTTCTTTCCAGACGGTTTAACAACTTAAGCTTGTTCATGACCTTGCATCCTTTCCATAAACAAGTCTTCTAAGCTGCCTTTTTCCAAGACCGCTTCCGTGGGGCCGAAAAAGACCAGATGACCTTCGCGAATAATGGCGACTTTGTTGCACAGTTTTTCCGCCACTTCCAAGACGTGGGTGGAAAACAAAATCGTCGTACCTTTTTCTGCCGCCATTTGCTTAAAGGTTTCGCGAATGGACTTTGTGGCCATGGGATCCAATCCTACGAAGGGTTCGTCCAGGACGAGGAGTTTGGGATCGTGAATCAATGCGGCGATCAGGGCGAGCTTTTGCTGCATACCGTGGCTGTATTCGTCGATAGATTCGCCCAGACGATCGCGAATGGCGAAGAGATCGGCGTAATACTCGATACGATCTTTTCGAGTTTCGTAATCCAATTCAAACATATCGGCGACGAAGTTTAAGTATTCGATGCCGCGCATAAATTGATAGAGTTCCGGATTGTCCGGAACGTAGCTGTAGAGTTTTTTCGCTTCCAGGGGTTCTTTTTCGATGTCGTGACCGCCAATGGCAATTCGTCCCCCATCGAAGGGAATCAACCCCAAAGCGGATTTAATGGTGGTGGTCTTGCCGGCACCGTTGGATCCGATAAAGGCGCAAATGTCGCCGGGATCTAATGAAAAACTCACGTCGTGGAGTATTTGTTTCTTCCCGTAAAATTTTACTAAATGATCGATTTGAAGCATAGTTCCTCCTTTTATGGCAGACCGTGCGTACGTAATTAGAATATAGCATGAGGGGGGGCAATGCAAGAGCGTTCCCGCGCGGCTGGCGTCCATTGCCGGAAAGGTTGTGTTATAATTTTCTCTTAAGGAGGCGAAGATGCATCAATATAGGGGAAGACTGATATTGCATACGGGGAGTATGTTTTCTGGAAAGACGTCCAGTTTGGAGCGAGAGATTAAGCGGTTTCGCATCGCCGGCTACAATACCGTGGTTTTAAAGCCAACTTTGGACACGCGTTTTATTCATTCAGCCATTACCAGCCACGACAATACGTCCTTAGAGGCCGTGGTGGTGGAAGATATCGACGGAGTGATGAAAGTGGCTTTTGAGCGCAAGGCGGACGTCGTGGCCATCGATGAAGTGCAATTTTTGGGGGGCGAGGTGGAGGCGATTTTATCGGCCTTCGATACCCTATTGGACGAGGGGAAGACCGTGGTTTGTGCAGGTCTGGACATGGACTACGAAGCTCGTCCCTTCGAGATCGTCAAGGAAATTATGGCGGTAGCCGATTATGTGGAAAAACACCACGCCGTCTGCGCCCATTGCGGAAGCGACGCGTGGGTTAGTCACCGCACCAGCGGAGAAGGCGGACGCGTGGTCATTGGCGCCACGGAAAGTTACGAACCTTTGTGCCGCGCTTGTTTTAAGCGCATACAAAATCGTGGAGAAAGAGGGGGGCAATGAGGGAAAAGAAAGTCGTCGTCTTTGGCGGGTGCAATGTAGACATAAGCGGCAGGCCCCAGGAGTCTTTGTCTTTGCACGATTCCAATCCCGGGAAAGTAGAGATGAGTCCGGGCGGCGTGGGAAGAAATATAGCCGCTACCGTGGCTCGTCTGGGGATTGATACAGAATTAATCACGGCCTTCGGCGACGACGAAAAGCGAGAGATGATTCGCGCACGCGCGCCGGAGCATTTGTCCTTCGAATACGCCTTTACCTTTCCCGGGAAAAACACCGGAAGCTATTTGGTTCTCTTGGACGAGGACGGAGAAATGCACGCGGCAGTCAACGACATGGCGGTAATGGAACAGTTGACCCCTGCGCGCGTAAAAGATCGACGGGCTCTGGCCGAATCCGCCGATGCCGTGGTGGTGGATGCGAACTTGCGGGAAGATACCTTGGCGGAAATTTTTTCATGGGATATTCGCGCCGTGGTAGATGGTGTCAGCGCCGTGAAGGTGAAAAAATTTGCCCCTTTTCTTCGTCGGATCCATGTGCTAAAATGTAACGTTCTGGAAGCGCAGGTTTTAAGTGGCCGCGGAAGCGAAGACATTTACACCCAAGGCGAAGCTCTTCGCGCCGAAGGTGTAACGTATGTGGTGATTACGGCAGGAGCCGACGGAGCCTACTTGTTTAGCGAGAAGGATCCGATACACTTTACTTCCACGCCCATGGCCATACGAGGGGCCACCGGCGCCGGGGATGCCTTTTGTGCCATGTTGACGGCTGAGATGGTAAAAGGTAAAGAAATGGACCATGCCGTAATAGGCGCCATGGCGGCATCGCGCATGGTGCTGAAGAGCGATCAAAGTGAACTTGCGATCTTCCGCAGGGAAGATTGGGAAAAAGAGAAACAGGAGATTCATTTATGAAAGAAACGCATTTGAAAGCGTACATGGACATTGCCCCGGAAGTACAGGAGGCACTGGACAACAACAAACCGGTAGTGGCTCTGGAATCCACCATTATTTCTCATGGAATGCCTTATCCAAAAAACGTGGAAATGGCGAAACACTGCGAGGCGATTTTGCGTGATTCCGGCGTGACGCCGGCTACAACAGCCATTATCGGCGGTCGTATTAAGGTGGGTCTTACAGAGGAAGAAATCGAGTTTATGGCGACTTCCGATGACGTAATCAAAAGCTCCACTCGCGATTATGCCCATATCGTTGCTCAAGGGAAAAACGGTGCCACCACCGTGGCGACTTCGGTCTTAACGGCTCGTCTCGCGGGCATTCCCATTCTCGTCACCGGCGGAATCGGCGGCGTGCACCGCGGAGCGGAAACGACCATGGATATTTCTCGCGACCTGCAAGAAATTGCAAATACCGATATCGCCGTAGTCTGTGCCGGCTGCAAATCCATTTTAGACATCGGCCTGACGCTGGAATATTTGGAAACCTTCGGTGTACCGGTTATCGGTTACGAGACGGAAGAGATGCCCGCCTTTTTTACTCGGCGCAGCGGTCACAATGTCGATTACCGCTACGACGAGCCGGCGGAAATCGCAAAGCTCATGAAGACCAAGTGGGACTTAGGAATCGACGGGGGGATCGTCGTGGCAAATCCCATCCCGGCAGAAGACGCCATGGATGAAGATACCATTAACGCCGCCATTGAAAAAGCCCTGGAAGATGCGAAAAAAGAGGGCATCTTCGGCAAGGCGTCCACTCCCTTTTTGCTTCAACGGGTATTGGAAGTTACCGGCGGAAGCAGTTTGGAAGCGAACGTCGCGTTGGTCTACAACAACACGAAGCTTGGCGCCGCCATCGCCAAGGCATACGCGAAAAACAGATAACACAAAACGCACAATCGAGGCTCGCAGCAAAACGTTGCGAGCTTTTTTATTTTCACAATCCATTGACCCGCGGGCACGAGCCGTTTATAATTACGTATGTTGTTTAGTAAATTAAGCGTAAAGTTTAGTGGTGATCATGAACATTGGACAAAAAATACGGCGCTTGCGCCAAGTGCAACAGCTCACGCAAGAGGAGCTGGCCCAACGAAGCGAGCTGACCAAGGGATTTATTTCCCAGGTGGAGCGCGATTTGACGAGCCCCTCCGTGGCGACATTTTTGGATTTGTTGGAAGCTCTGGGTACGGCGCCGGAAGATTTTTTTAGAGATGCAGACGAAGGGCAGATCGTATTTTCGGAAGAGGATGCCTTTTCTTTCGAGGACGATGCGGTCGGCTACGGGGTGGATTACATCGTGCCCAACGCGCAAAAAAATGCCATGGAGCCCACCTTGTGGACCATTGCGCCCATGGGGGCGTCCAAAGTATTAAACCCCTTTGAAGGGGAATTTTTTGCTTACGTCTTGAGCGGACGTTTGGATTTTTGTCGCGGAGACGATGTATATTCCGTGGAGGCCAAGGATACGATTTATGCGAACGGCGACGTGCCGTGTTTTTTCAAGAATTTATCCGACGAAGACGCCGCGGTTCTTTGGGTGACGAACCCGCCAAATTTTTAGGAGGTGACGAGTGAGAGAAATTATTGAGATTCGAGGTATTAAAAAAGCCTTCGACGACACGCAAGTACTGGAAGGCATTGATTTATCGGTGCGCGACGGGGAATTTTTAACCCTCTTAGGTCCCAGCGGTTGCGGAAAGACTACGCTTCTAAGAATTATCGCCGGTTTCGAGACACCCGACGAAGGGGAACTGCTCTTTAAAGGGAAGGATATGCTGCGTATGAAACACTACGAGCGACCGGTCAACACGGTATTTCAGAAATACGCTTTGTTTCCCCATTTAAATGTTTACGACAATGTAGCTTTCGGTTTAAAGTTGAAGAAGTTACCCAAGGCCGACATTGATCGCCGCGTACAGGCTATGTTGGAGTTGGTGAATTTGCCCCATATGGCGAATCGAAACATTCAATCTCTCTCCGGTGGGCAGCAACAGCGGATCGCCATCGCTCGGGCGCTGGTGAACGATCCGGAAATTCTTCTTTTAGACGAACCCTTGGGCGCCTTGGATTTAAAGCTTCGGAAGCAAATGCAGTTTGAATTAAAGCGCATTCAGGAGCAGGTGGGCATTACTTTTATCTACGTCACCCACGATCAGGAAGAGGCTTTGAGCATGAGCGATACGGTGGTAGTTCTTAGAGACGGAACCGTGCAGCAAATCGGTACGCCGACGGACATTTATAATGAGCCGGAAAATGCTTTTGTGGCGAATTTTATCGGCGAAAGCAATATTATTCGCGGCCGTTTCGTTCGCGACAAAGTGATTTCTTTTTACGGTCGAGAATTTCCATGCGTGGATACGGGTTTTGGAAAAGACAGTCCGGTTCAAATCGTCATTCGTCCGGAAGATGTAGAACTGAAACCCGGGCGGGAGGATCTTCTTCAAGGCAAAGTAGTCTCCACGGTCTTTAAAGGCGTCCACTACGAAATGATGCTAGAGGTGGAAGGCGAAAAGTGGATGGTACAATCCACCGTAGCCAGAGAACCGGGAGACGACGTGGGCATTTCGATCGAACCGGACAACTTCCACGTTATGGAGGACGAATAAATGAGGCGCTATGCGTCGGCCTATCTTGTTTGGGCCGTTTTATTTATCATTTTGCCCTTGCTTTTGGTTCTATTTATGAGTTTTAACGGCGTGAGCACCATGAATATGGGGGATTACCGTTTTTCCACGGAACAGTTCGCTCGCTTTTTTCAGCCTCTGTACTTGCGGATTTTGTGGCGTTCCGTCGGTCTCGCCACCTTGTCCACGGCGGCGTGTCTTTTGGTAGGTTATCCGGCGGCCTACGCCATTTCACGGACGAAGCCTAAGACCGGATCCATGCTGATTCTTCTCTTTGTTATTCCCATGTGGATGAACTTTCTCCTAAGAACCTACGCGTGGATTACCCTTCTCGGGCGAAACGGCGTTTTAAACAAAGTCTTTCATCTGATCGGCCTCGGACCCTTTGACATGATGTACAATCAGGGCGCCATTTTGATGGGCATGATCTACAACTTCCTGCCCTTCATGGTTCTTCCCATTTACACGATCCTTCAAAAGATGGATCGGTCTTACTTGGAGGCCGCTCAGGATTTAGGGGCGAGTCCGGCTCGGGCTTTTATGAAGGTAACATTGCCCTTATCTCTTCCGGGAATTTACAGTGGCATTTTAATGTGCTTTATTCCGGCTTTGTCTACCTTCGTCATTTCTTCTTTGCTAGGAGGAAACAAATATTATTTGGTGGGTAATATTATCGAACAGCAATTCAGGTTGACGGGGAATTGGGCTTTCGGCTCGGCCATTGCCGTGGTCTTGATCGCCATCCTGCTCATTCTGCTCGCCGTTTTTCGCCTGATCGGCCAAAAAGAATCGAAAGGAGGGCGTCTTGGGAAATAAAATTCGAAACGTCTATTTGGGATTGATGCTCGTGTTCCTGTATCTGCCCATTGTCGTGTTAATCGCCTTCAGCTTTAACGACACGAAGCTTCGAGGCGTATGGGCGGGCTTTACGACCCATTGGTACACGGATCTATTTTCCGATCCCATTATCTTAAAAAGCTTTTACACTACCCTTCTCGTGGCGGCAGTGGCCACGGCCGTCTCCACGGTGGCGGGGACCTTGTCCGCCATCGGGATTCGCGCCTTTTCCAGGGGACGCCAGAAGCTCATCTTAAACATGAACTACCTGCCCGTATTAAATCCCGACATCGTCACCGCCGTGGCTCTTATGAGTCTGTTCGGTTTTTTGGCTATGGAGCAGGGGCTATTAACGATGATCCTTTCTCACATCGTCTTTTGCTTGCCCTATGTGATTCTGTCCGTGCTTCCAAAATTGGACCAGTTGGACAAAAACACCGTGGAGGCCGCCTATGACTTGGGCGCAAAGAGCCGCGAGGTCTTGCGCTACGTAATCGTACCGCAAATTAAGCCGGGGATCGCCACCGGAGCGCTGATGGCCTTTACCTTGTCCATCGACGACTTTATTATTTCTTTCTTTACCACGGGGCAAGGGGTGAGTAATTTGTCTATTGCCCTGTATTCCATGGCGAAGACGGGGATCAATCCGTCGATGAACGCGCTGTCCACCTTGCTCTTTGTCGCCGTACTCGTCCTTCTGTTAATTTTAAACAAGCGGGACATCGACCTGGTCGATTTTGAGGTGTAGTATGAAGCGCTATTTTCTTTTGCTCCTGTCGATCGGCCTGTTACTTCTTACCGCCTGCGGGAAAGAACAGAGAAAAAAAGAAACCATTCACGTGTATAACTGGGGCGATTACGTCGATATGGACACGATCCGTCAATTTGAAAAGGAGACGGGGATTCAGGTCATCTACGACACCTTTGCCTCCAACGAAGACTTGTACGTGAAGTTGAAAAAGTCCAACGATCCCTACGATGTGGTCGTGCCTTCCGAGTACATGATTGAGCGCATGATTCGAGAAGATATGCTCATGCCCCTGAATTACGACTTGATTCCCAACATGAAAAAGTTGGACAAGCGGATTTTAAACATGGATTACGATCCGGGGAATAAATACAGCGTGCCGTATCTTTGGGGGACCTTGGGTATCGTCGTGAATACCGATTACGTAAAGGAAAACATTGATTCGTGGAGCGCATTGTGGGATAAGAAGTATAAAAACGAAGTCATCATGTACAATTCTCAAAGGGACTCTATCGCCATCGCCCTAAAATATTTGGGTTATTCGATGAACAGCCGTTCCATGAAGGAACTGGAAGAGGCGAAAGACGCCTTGATTGCGCAAAAGCCCCTAGTCTATGCCTATTTGGCCGATGAAGGGCGGGATGTAATGAGTCAGGGGGACGCGGCGTTGTCCGTGATGTATTCCGGTGATGCGGCCATGATGAGGGAAGAGAACTCTTCCCTCCAATACGTCATCCCGAAAGAGGGAACCAACATATGGTACGATTCCTTTGCGGTTCCGAAAAATGCGAATAATCCCGAGGCCGCCATGGAGTTTATCAACTTTATGTCCCGCCCGGATATAGCTGCAAAAAATGCGGAGCATAACGTGGGCTATGCCACGCCCATTCCCGAAGCCATCGCCCTGTTGCCCAAGGAAATGCAAGAGGATCCCGTGGCCTATCCCGACTTGGATCGCCTTCCCCCGTTGGAAGTGTATCGCGACCTTAGTGATTTCGTGGAGATTTATGATAGAATATGGACAGAAGTAACAGCAAGGTAAGAACGACATTCAGCTAAAGGAGGACGAACCGATTGAAAACATATGACTATATAATCGTAGGCGGCGGCATTGCCGGGGTAACGGCGGCGAAGGAAATTCGAAAAAAAGACAAGGACGGCAGCCTGCTTCTCTTGAGTGACGAGAAGGAGCGCCCTTATTTTCGCATCGAGCTTACGGAACTTTTAGGAGAAAAAGAGCCTGTGATTCCCTATTTGGATAAGGAAGATTGGGCGGAGAAGATAGGGATCGACGCGAATTTCGACGGGAAGGTCACGTCCGTAAATTTTGAGGAAAGGTGCATCACCTTAGAAAACGGAGACGTCTTCAAGGGAGAAAAAATTCTTCTCGCAAATGGCAGCCACGCCAATTTACCGCCTTTTAAAAACAACGAAGTAAAGGGCGTATTCACTTTGAGAAGCTGGAGCGATTTGTTGAAAATCCAAAATTATGTAGATCATTTGGAAAACAATCAGCGTGTAGGCGTCATCGGCGGCGGCCTCTTAGGTCTTGAAGCGGCAAAGAGCCTGAAAAAGCGCGGGCACGCTGTAGCGATTGTGGATATGGAAGAATATTTGCTTTCGAAGCAATTGGACAGAGAACTAGGTATGCGGCTGAACGAAGAGATGAAGGATCACGGCTTTATGGTGTACACAGCAAAGAGTACCAAAGGCTTTATCGGCGAAGAGTATTTGACGGGTATCGAATTCGACGACGGAACCGTGGTGGACTTGGATATGGTTCTCGTTTCCATCGGTGTACGGCCCAATACGGCGATCTTTAAAGACACCGGCCTCGAAATGAACCGAGGGGTGGTCGTGGACCGGAAGCTGAGGACCAATGTAGAGAACGTATGGGCCGCGGGAGATATTGCGGAAGTGGAAGGTCGCTGCATGGGGATTTGGCCTGCGTCGCGTGCCATGGGCAAAGTGGCCGGAGCCAATATGGTTGAAGGAGACGAAACCTACGAAGACCCGAAGGTTCATACAAAGCTGGATTTAGACACGATTCAAGTTTTTTCCGCGGGCAAAGTTGGCGAAGGGGACGTGTATTTCTACGACGACGCGGGCGTGCATCATCGTCTCTACGGAAAAGACGGCAAGGTTATCGGCGTCATCCTTTATGGCGATACAAAGGCTATGGGTACCTACCGAAAACTGGTAGAAGCCAACGCCCCTATAGATGAGGCATTGTGCGCAGTCTATGAATTTCAGGGAGAAAAAGCATAAAAAAATCCCCTTGCGGGGATGGGAGAAGCTCGGTTTGTGCCGGGCTTATTTTTTTGTGTCCACTTGTTTCGTCTTTTTTTGTAAGCCGAGGGCCGGCTTTAATTGTAGGCGCGATCCGATGCAAATATAGACGAAAACATAGAAGGTGGCATAAAAAGCTTGCCACTGCACGCCTTGTTCCTTGTAGCGGACGATGGCCATGGGGACGAAAACGACCGTGGCTACGGCGAAGAGAGCAGCCAAAAATAAATTTACTTTGGGGAGTTGAACCGTATTGTTTTTCTTTTTTACGTCGTAGGGTTTTTTGTTTTTTCGAATGGCGGTGATTTCTTTACTAAAAATGGGAATGACGATAAATAAAACAAAAATGACGATGGCGATGCGACCGAGCGCGGCACTTTCCACGAGTTTTCCCCCCTTATCGTAAATAGGGAAGAAGGGGTGAATAAAGGCTAGAATAAGTGCGGTGAGCATGGCCAAATAGTCGATGGCTTTCAGTATATTTAAGTATTTGCTTTTGTTTAAAATCATGAGAACCTCCTCTAGTAGTATAGCATAGAGCCGATTTCGTGAAAAGGTTTTTCATTTTATCGGTGATAAATGGAAAAGGTTATGGTATGATAGGAAAAAATCAGTACACATAAGGGGGATGACCATGCAGAAACCATTAAAAAACGGAATTTTATTTGTTGTTTTTTTTATTCTATGCTTTCTATTGACGTTCACACCCCTGATAACGGATAAGGTGGCTCTTTCGTCGGAAGATGAAAAAAGTGCAGCCTTCGACGGGTTAATCTTTGACGATCCCACTCGTATTGACAACTTACAGGTAACGCGGCGCATTGAAAAAGGGCCGAAGATTCTGTATCGCTACGATGTCAAATTCCGGTATCAGGGGCAGGATACCAGCGTGCGCGTCCTGGGCGTGCCCGTTCGAAACGTGTATTTGCCCAAAGGAACCAACGGATCTAAGAGCAAAGTAAAGCTAAAGGGCGAATACGACAAGATCAACGGCGCCGTCTACGACAATTTGCAGTTGAAAAACTTGTTAAATAAGGATCAACTAGCCTTTCAACCGTCATCGGAAATGCGTATCCCCCTAAGTGAGGATGTGGAGGACTACGCATTTACCATCGTCACCGATCCTACCACGGTGACGGCTTATACGGGAAGGACTATCGCGGACATCGGCGTCTTTTTAACCAACGGAAAGATGGAAAAATTCTCCGACGCCCTGGGACTCGAAGACAAAGGATTGAGGCCGGAAACGTCGACGAAGACCCAATCCGGTGTCTACGTCAACACCTTGGAGCTTATAAATGCTTCGGCCATGAGTCGGGCGCGCGTGGTGAAAACCGTAGCCGTCGTAGCGTCTGTGCTTTCATTCGTCTTGGGCGTGGCCGTCATTCTTTTCGATAAGCAGAAAATTTTCCCCTTCGTCTACGTGGCCATGGTCGTATTTTCTTTTGCCATCCCCGCCGTGCGCCTTCAGGCGCCCACCAATGCCGGTATTTTCATCGGTATGCCCGTCGCCGCCTTTGTCGGCTATTTGGCCTTCAAACTTATGACGCGGAGCAAAATGAAATTAAAAGCCGTGGACTTGAGGCAAGCATTAGGCATGGCCATTGTTGTTTTTATCCTGGCGACCTATGTATTTGCCGTTCCCAAGGGATTTTATCTATAGTTTCGGCACAGCGCGTCTTTGAGGCGCGCTATTTTCTTTGGAAAACCTTGTCTTATTGAAATTTCCAATGAAGCATACTATAATAAATACAGATCAAATTAAGGGGGTAATTCATGAAAAAAAGATCGCTACTACTTGCACTGATGATGCTGTCCATTTTCGTGCTCACGGCATGCGGCGGCGCATCCGAAAACAAAGCAGCTAACGAGAATAAAGCTGCCAACGGCAACACGGCGGAGGCCGATGCCGGTGACAAAAAAGACGGAAAGAAATTAAAGGTCGGCTTCGTTACCGACGAAGGCGGCATCAACGACCAATCCTTTAACCAAGGCGTTTGGGAAGGATTGCAAAAAGTTCAAAAGGACTTCGGATTCGAAGTGTCGTACCAAGAATCCAAAGAAGCCAACGACTATGCACCGAACATTGAGACCTTGCTCGAAGCGGGCAACGACGTTATTGTCGCCGCCGGTTTCAACCTGGGCGATGCGATGCTCGAAGCAGCGGAAGCCAATCCGGACGTTCAATTTTTGATCGTAGACTACACCTACGAAAATGCACCGGACAACTTGGCGGGCATCCAATTTAAGGCGGAAGAACCGTCCTTCCTCGTCGGCTACATTGCCGGTCTCACCACCGAGTCCAATAAAGTCGGCTTCGTCGGCGGTCAAGAATCCACTGTAATCCAAGTCTTTGAATACGGTTACAAGGCCGGTGTGGCTCAAGCAGCTAAAGAAAAAGGTCAAAAGGTTGACGTGGTTAGCCAATACGTAGGCAACTTTTCTGATGCCGCGAAGGGCAAGAGCATTGCCACCAATATGTATCAACAAGGTTGCGACGTCGTCTTCCACGCGTCCGTCGGCGCCGGAGACGGCGTTATTGAAGCGGCGAAAGACCAAGACAAATGGGTTATCGGCGTGGACCGCGACCAAAACGACATCGCTCCGGACAATGTACTCACTTCGGCTATGAAACGGGCCGATAGCGCCGTTTACAAAGTGCTTGAAAATATGTCTAAGGGCGAAGCCTTCCCCGGAGGCGAAACGTTGAGCTACGGTTTGAAAGACGGCGACACCGTCGACATCGCACCGAGCAGCGACAAGAACGTAAAACCGGAAATTCTCGACAAGATCAAGACGATTAAGGAAAAGATCATTAGTGGCGAAATCAAGGTTCCGGCTTCGGAAGAAGAGTACAAAAACTTTGAAGCAAAATAAATTTGATCGCGAAAAAGAGGGCAGGGGCCCTCTTTTTTATGCCTTTAAAAAGCAACTGCCTTTAGTGTATAATAAACCCAATAGATGAAGGGGGAAAAGGATGGTTGAAAAGAAACTCGCGCCGGCCGTTGAAATGCGCGGAATCACGAAAATGTTCGGCGATTTTAAGGCCAACGACGGCATTGATCTTGTCGTAGAAAAGGGCGAGATCCACGCGCTGCTCGGCGAAAACGGTGCCGGCAAGAGTACATTGATGAATGTTTTATATGGCTTATACAAGCCTACTTTCGGCGAAGTGAAGATCCACGGAGAAACGGTCCATTTCCACGGGCCGAAAGATGCTATCGAACGGGGTCTAGGTATGGTGCATCAGCATTTCATGCTTTTTCAACCCTTCACCGTGGTGGAAAATATTATCCTTGGAGAAGAGCCGACGAAAGGGATCGTTTTGGATAAGAAGGCTGCCAGAGAAAAAGTGGTGGAACTTTCCAATCGTTATGGATTGAAAATCGATCCCGATGCAAAGATCGAAGATATTTCCGTAGGTATGCAACAGCGGGTCGAAATATTGAAGGCCCTTTACCGGGATGCGGAAATCTTTATTTTCGACGAGCCGACGGCGGTATTGACACCCCAGGAAATCGAAGAGCTGATTGCCATCATAAAGGCTTTGGCGAAAGAGGGCAAGAGCATTATTATCATCACCCACAAGTTAAAAGAAATTAAGGCCTTGGCGGAAAAATGCACGATCATTCGTCGGGGCAAGCGCATTGATACGGTGGATGTGGCCACGGTTACGGAGGCGGAACTGGCGGAGATGATGGTAGGCAGGGCCATACAATTTAATGTGGAAAAAAAGCCTGTAGAAGCGGGAGATGTAGCCCTTCATATTGAAAATCTGCACGTGAAAGACGTTCGCGGCGTGGAAGTGGTAAAGGGATTGAACCTGGACGTAAAAAAGGGGGAAATCTTTGGCGTCGCCGGCGTAGACGGAAACGGTCAAAGCGAATTTCTAGAAGCTATTACGGGCTTGAGAAAAGTTGAATCGGGAAAAGTTTATATCGGCGGCAAAGACGTAACGAACGAAACGCCAAAGGCCATTCGCGACGCGGGCATGAATAACATTCCCGAAGACAGAAACAAGCGCGGCCTGGTTCAGGAATTTACCGTAGCCGAAAACATAGTACTCCATAAATTCGGTGAGGCACCGTATGCATCCAAAGGGATTTTGCAGGAAGAGGCGATTACTTCCCACGCGGATGCGCTCATGGAATCGTTCGACATTCGCCCCAGAAAGAGCCGTTATTTCGCCGGGGATCTCTCCGGAGGAAATCAACAAAAGGTAATCCTCGCCCGTGAAATCGACGACGATCCGGAGATTTTAATTGCGGCGCAACCGACGCGAGGTTTGGACGTAGGCGCCATTGAAAACATTCACCAATTTTTGGTGCAACAGCGGGACAAAGGCCGGGCCGTTCTCTTGGTCAGTTTCGAGCTGGATGAAGTCATGAGTCTGTCCGACCGTATCGGCATTATTTATGAAGGTGCCATTACGAAGACCTTTAACGAGGGGGAAGCGGATCAAAAGAAATTGGGCTACTACATGGCGGGAGGTGTGGACAGTGAATAAAAAAATGCTTTACTATACTTGTATGTCCATCCTCTTGGGTTTGGTGGTTGGGGCGGCGATTTTCGCCCTGGTCGGCGTCAATCCTCTGGAGGCCTACAAGGTCATGATTTTAGGCGCGTTCGGTAAGCCGAAGTCTATTGCGTGGACCGTCGTCGAAGCGGTGCCCATTATTTTAACAGGGATCGCCGTGGCCTTTGCCTTTCAAACGGGGATCTTCAATATTGGCGCGGAAGGACAGTTTATCCTCGGCAGTTTGGCGGCGGCTGTAGTAGGCGTGACCGTGCATTTGCCGCCTGTTATTCACGGCGTGGTGGCTCTTTTGGCCGGAGTCGTCTTTGGTGCCGTGTGGGGCGGCCTCGTGGGTCTTTTTAAGGCGAAGCGCGGGGTCAACGAAGTTATTTCATCTATTATGCTGAATTGGGTAGCCTTTTATTTGAGCAACTATATGTTGACGAAAGCCTTTTTAAGAAAACCCGACAGCAACTATTCCTTTACGATTCAGCCCAGCGCGAGCATTCGCATTTTAAATGCGTGGAAGCGCTCCGAAGCGGGGAGGGCCGTTTTAAAGGAAAACGCGTTTTTGCGGGAAATTTTAAATCCGCCGATCCATTGGGGGATCTTTATCGCCGTGATTATGGCCGTCCTCGTGTGGTTTATCTTAAAGAAGACGACGTTGGGTTACCAATTAAAGGCCGTGGGTTTTAACCGCTTTGCCGCGGAATACGGCGGCATCGACATAAAAAAGAACACCCTGATCTCCATGGCGATTTCCGGCGGCTTGGCCGGTCTCGCCGGTGCGGTACAGGTTTTGGGCGTCTCCCAAAATATCGGTCTTTTAGCGGCCCAACAGGGTTACGGCTTTAACGGGATCGCCGTATCGTTGATTGCGGCGAACCACCCCATCGCCTGCATTCCCTCGGGGATTTTGTTTGCGGCCTTAAGTTACGGCGGCGGCAAATTGAATTCCGCCCTGAAAACCCCGTCGGAAGTCATTAACATCGTTATAGGCATTATCGTTCTGTTTATTGCCATGCCGCAATTTATGGACTGGATTCGCGCGCGATTTGCCTCGAAAAAAGAAAAGGGAGGGGAACAAATTGGATAATCTATTCATGAGCCTTGCCAGTATCTTCGGCATTACGCTCTTATACGCCGCTCCTTTAATTTACACGGCCATGGGCGGTGTAGTCAGTGAAAACACCGGCGTCGTCAACATCGGCTTGGAAGGTATGATGACCATCGGGGCCGTCGTCGGCGCCACGGTGGGCTTTTACGCGGGCAATCCCTGGATTGCCTTTCTCTGCGCCGGGTTCGGCGGCATGGTTATCGCACTTCTCCACGGCATAGCCACCATTCACTTCGGTGCCGACCACGTAGTCAGTGGTACGGCGCTCAACTTGTTGGGACCGGGGCTTGCCATATTTCTCGCCCGTATGTTTTTCGACGGGGCGGCCATGACGGAACCGATTCCTCTGCAAAACAAAATGCCGCGGGTGTTCAATCATGTTTTTCCTGCGGGAAGTGCCGGAGATATTATTTTCAGCCAATACATTACCGTGTATATCGCCTTTGTCCTGGTAGCCTTGGTTTATTTCGTTCTCTACAAGACGCGGCTCGGCCTTCGCATTCGTTCCGTTGGGGAACACCCGCATGCGGCGGAAACGTTGGGCGTGGACGTCTATAAGATCAAATACATCGGCGTGTTGACTTCGGGCTTTTTAGCCGGCCTCGGCGGTGCCAGCCTGTCCCTGGCCGTGGTGGCGAATTTTCGTGAAACGTTGATTTCCGGTCAAGGCTTTATCGCCTTGGCGGCGGTAATTTTCGGCGGCTGGAAACCCCACACGACCTTGCTCGCCTGTCTTCTCTTCGGGGCGGCGGAAGGGTTGGTTATATTCATGGGCTCCACGTCCCTCACGGTGGCGCCGGATCTGCTAAATATGCTGCCCTATATTATCACGATGATCGCCATGGTCGTCTTTGTCGGCGAAGCCCGCGGCCCCGGTGCCAACGGCATTCCCTATAAGAGGAACAAGTAAAGGAGAAAACGGTGGATTACAAAGTATATGAAGACGGCGGGATGATTGCCCTGCGGTTGGATCCGGGGGAAGAAATTTGCGAAAGTTTGCTCGCTCTGGCGGATAAAGAGTCCATTCAGGCGGCCACGGTTTACGGGTTGGGCGCCACGGACGATGCGGTTATCGGCATTATGGATGTAAAGACGAAGGAATACAAGAAACAATCCTTGAAAGAACCTTTGGAAATTACCACGCTCGTAGGCAATCTTTCCAGAAAAGACGGCGAAGCGTATTTGCACGCGCATATCAATCTGGGAGGAACCGACGGAAAGGTCATGGGCGGTCATTTGGACCGGGCGGTTATCTCCGTTACGGCGGAAATTTTCGTTCGTCCGATCAGGGGAATCATCGACCGCGTGTCGAATGAGGCCATCGGTATTAATCAAATGATTTTCTAAAATGTAGATGGGAAAAGAGTCGGTGAGCCCGGCTCTTTTTTTGTTTTTTACGTAAGAGAGAATAGAATCGCGACCAATTTCGCGGTTGGTGAAAAAATTATCTATTTTTTCTTTCACGGGGTGGAGTTTCTCAAAAGCTGTGCTAAAATGAACAGCGTAAGAGAAAGAAGAAGTTCCTTTTCCGAGAGGTCCGCCCTTGAGGAAGAGGAGGGAGGTGTCTATGAACGAAAAATTGGGAATTATCGCCATTATCGTCGAGACCGGCTCCGGGGATACGATTAAGAGCATTAACGAGCTTTTACACGAGGAGCGGGAAATTATCGTGGGCCGATTGGGCATTCCCTACCCGAAGCGCGGTCTGTCTTTGATCAGTATCGTCGTGGACGGGGAGCAAGATAAAATCAACGCCTTATCCGGCAAGCTGGGCATGCTGGACGAGGTGACGGTCCGAACGACGCTCGCCGGGGACGTATGATACAGACTATTTTTGAGAAGATCGACGAAAAGAGAAGTCTCGACAGAGAGGACTTGCGCTTTCTGCTCGAACACCGCGAGGAAGTACAAGAAGTGGTTTTTGAAAAGGCGAGATCCATCGCCGAACGCTACTTCCACAAGAAAATATATGTGCGCGGTCTAATTGAATTTACGAATTATTGCCATAACAATTGTTACTATTGCGGCATTCGCCGAGGAAACGGCGAAGTTGTGCGCTATCGTCTGACGACGGAAGAAATGGAATCGGCAGTGGCCGTCGGTGCCGAAGCGGGGTTTCAAACCTTTGTCCTTCAGGGGGGCGAGGATGCCTACTTTACCGACGAGCGATTGTGCGATTGGCTGCAGCGGATAAAAAAAATTCAACCGGGCTGTGCCATTACCTTGTCCATAGGCGAAAGAAGCAAAGAAAGCTACGCCATGTTAAAGGAAGCGGGCGCGGATCGTTTTTTGCTGCGCCACGAAACCTACGATCCCGAGCACTATCGAAAGCTCCATCCCAAAGAGATGGATCAGGAAAGGCGAATGCAGTGTTTGTACGATTTAAAAGCCTTAGGATATCAAGTGGGCAGCGGATTTATGGTAGGCAGTCCGTACCAAACCCTGGAAAATTTAGTGGACGACTTTTTGTTTCTTCAGGAATTTCGTCCCGTCATGATTGGTATCGGACCCTATGTGCGCCATCACGCCACGCCTTTTCGTGATTTCGAAAATGGCAGCGTGGAATTAACGGCCATGTGCATCGCCATTTTGCGTATGCTTTTTCCAATGGCCAATATTCCGTCCACCACGGCCATGCAGACTTTGGCCAAAGACGGAAGAAACCGGGGGATTTTGGCCGGTGCCAACGTATTTATGCCGAACCTGTCGCCTCCGAGAGTGCGCGGTAAGTATGCGCTCTACGACAACAAGGCGGCCTTCGCCTTGGAGGCGGCGGAGAATTTGCGGGATTTAAAGGAACAAATCGCGGCGCTGGGTTATGAAATTGTTATGAGTCGAGGAGATTTTAAGGGAAGGGAGAAGCAATATGTACGATAAGATGTCTGCAAAGGCAGAAGAATTTATAAATCATGACGAAATCATGGACACTCTGGAAGAGGCCAAGGCCAATCGAACCAATCGCGCGATGCAAGAGGCTATTTTAGAAAAAGGCCGGAAGATGGAAGGATTGGATCACAGGGAAGCGGCCGTCCTCTTGATGACGGAATTGGACGACATTCGCGAGTCCTTCCGTCAATTGGCGCGGGACATTAAGAAAAAATACTACGGCAATCGCATTGTACTGTTTGCGCCGCTGTATTTGTCCAACTACTGCGTCAACGGCTGTGTCTATTGCCCCTATCATTACAAGAATAAGCATATTGACCGGGTGAAATTGACTCAGGAACAAATTAAAAACGAAGTCATCGCTTTGCAAGACTTGGGCCACAAGCGATTGGCTTTGGAATTGGGCGAAGACCCGGTGAACAATCCCATCGAATACGTTTTGGAAAGCATTAAAACCATTTATTCCATTAAACATAAAAATGGCGCCATTCGCCGAGTCAACGTTAATATTGCGGCGACTACGGTGGAAAATTACAGAAAGCTGAAGGAAGCGCAAATCGGCACCTACATTTTGTTTCAAGAAACCTACCACAAGGAAAACTACGAAGCTCTGCATCCGACAGGCCCCAAGTCCAACTGGGCCTACCACACGGAAGCCATGGACCGAGCGATGGACGGCGGTATTGACGATGTCGGTTTAGGTGTTTTGTATGGATTAAACAGTTATCCCTACGATTTTGTAGGTCAACTGATGCACGCGGAACACTTGGAAGCTTTTAAGGGCGTCGGTCCCCATACGATTTCCGTGCCTCGCATCCGTCCCGCCGACGACATCGATCCGGACGAATTTGAAAACGGCGTGCCCGACGACATTTTCGAAGACATTATCGCCTTAATCCGCGTATCGGTTCCCTACACGGGCATGATTATTTCTACGCGGGAAAGCCAAAAAATGCGGAAAAAGGCATTGGAACTGGGTGTATCGCAAATTAGCGGCGGATCCAAAACCTCCGTCGGCGGTTATGACGAATCCAGAGAAGTCGAGAACTCCGCGCAGTTCGACACTGACGATTGCCGCAGTCTGGATGAAGTCATTCATTGGCTCTTGGAATTGGGCTACCTTCCCAGTTTCTGCACGGCCTGTTATCGGGCGGGACGCACCGGCGAAACCTTTATGGAAGAGGTCAAGAGTTTCCAAATTGCAAAATTCTGTCAACCGAATGCGATTATGACTTTGCAAGAATACCTGTCCGACTATGCCGCCGATGAAACCCGTAAATTGGGAGAAGAAAAAATCGCAGACTTTTTAAAAGAGGTCGAACGAGACGACTTGAGAGAAAAGGCGACGGAATACGTGAAGCGCATTCAAGGTGGCGAGAGGGACTTCCGTTTTTAGTATGGATACGCAAAAAGGCTTGCGCTTGCACATTGCTATATTTGGAAAGACCAACAGCGGAAAAAGTACTTTGATGAATTTGCTCACCGGTCAGGAAACGTCGATGGTCTCGCCGAAGGCGGGTACTACGACGGATCCGGTGTACAAAAACATGGAAGTAGATGGTCTGGGTCCCGTAACCTTTATCGATACCGCGGGCACGGCGGACGAGACGGATTTAGGGGAAGCGCGCATGGATCGGACCATGCAGGTGCTGGATGAAGTCGACGGAGCCATCGTCGTAGGCGAAGTGGAAGACGGAATTTTAAAGCCTCTGGAAGAAAAGAAGTGTCCCGTCATCAAAGTATCTCGTCCATTTCCGCCGCGCGACGAGATTTTAAGGGAACTGTCCGATCAACTGAGAGAAAAAAAGAAAGTTCCCGGTCTCTTCGACGGCATGGAGCTGGGAAACGGTCATTTGCTCTTCGTCATGCCCCAAGACGAATCGGCGCCGAAAGGGCGGTTAATTCTTCCCCAAGTGCAAGCGTTGCGAGAAGTGATTGACAAGGGGCTGACGGCGACGATCTGCGATTTAAAAACGATGGACAGTGCTCTGGGAAAACTGGAAGAGGCACCGGATTGGATCGTTACGGATTCCCAAGTGTTCTCGGAAGTATATAATCAAAAGCCGGCGCAATCGAAAATCACCTCTTTTTCCATTTTATTCGCCCGAGCCAAGGGAGACATTGAGGCGATGATCGACGGGGCAAAAACGCTCAGGAGCCTATCCCCCCATGCGAAAATTTTAATGGCGGAGGCCTGTACCCACGCGCCGAAAGAAGAAGATATCGGTCGGGTAAAAATTCCCGCCATGTTGAAAAATCGCTTGGGCGATTCCGTTACCATAGACTTTACGCGGGGGATCCGTTTTCCGGAAAACATCGGCGACTACGATTTGATCATCATGTGCGGCAGCTGTATGTTTCAGCGGCCAGTGGTACAGGCGCGGGTGGCGAAGGCTAAGGAAAAAGACGTACCCGTCACCAATTACGGCCTGGTCATTGCCGAGATGAAGGGGATCTTAGATAGGATCGATTTGTAACACGACACAAAGAACATTTGCGGCGAGTGCATCGCCGCTTCTTTGTGTGAAGAGATGTTGAGAGAATAGGTCGCGTTCGATATAATAGATTCCAGAACGATTACGAGTGAGGTGTAAGCGTGAATGTATCAATTATTTTAGCGGCAGGCGAGGGCACGCGGATGAAGTCCAAAATGCCCAAGGTGCTGCATAAAGTTGCAGGGAAGGCCATATTAAGTTATGTGGTGGACAACTGCACGGCCAATGCGATGGACAAAACGATCGTCATCGTCGGCCACAAAAAGGAGGACGTCATCGACTACTTTAAGGACGAACCCTTGACGTTTATCGAACAAAAGGTAGGCGAAGGCATCCCCTACGGAACGGGCTATGCGGTAAGTTGTGCCATGGACGAGTTTTCCGACGAAGACATGGTCTATATCTTAACCGGAGACACGCCGCTTTTTAAAGAAGAAACCATCGCGACCTTTATGGCTTACGTTCAAAACCATGACTTCGACGCCTGCGTCTTAACGGCTGTGGTTAGCGATCCCTTCGGATACGGACGGATCATTCGCGGACAGGACTCGAATATAGCCGGCATTGTAGAAGAAAAAGACGCCACGGATAAGGAAAAAGCCATTACGGAAGTAAACACCGGCATCTTTGCCTTTACCGGCCGCGCATTAAAGGAAAACATCGGCAATTTGCGAACCGACAACAAACAGAGCGAGCTCTATTTGACGGATGTCATTCAAATGTTGAAAGACGAAGGCAAGAAAATCGGCGGTTTCACCATTTGCGACGAAGAGGAAATGCTTGGCATTAACTCTCGGGTGCAGTTGGCTTCTTGTGAAAAGATCATGCGTAAGAGGATCAACAAATACCACATGGAAAACGGCGTCACTTTTACGGACAAAGAATCCACTTTGATCGATTTCGATGTAAAAATCGGCAGGGATACGATTTTAGGTCCGAACATTCACCTGGAAGGCGACACGACCATCGGCGAAGATTGTATTATTCGCGGCGCTACACGCATCGTAGACAGTGTTATCGGCGACGAGGTGACGGTCGACTCCTCGGTGATCGAAAAATCCAAGGTAGGGGATCGAGTGACCATAGGACCCTATGCCCATCTAAGGCCTAACAGCATCTTGGAAGAAGAAGTACACATCGGCAACTTTGTGGAAGTGAAAAATTCGCACGTAGGCAAAGGATCCAAGGCGGGACACTTGGCTTATATCGGCGACGGAGACGTAGGGAAGAACGTCAACATCAGTTGCGGTGTAATTTTCTGCAATTACAACGGGAAGGAAAAATTCCGCACGGTCGTGGGAGATGACGCCTTTATCGGTTCCAACGTAAATTTGGTGGCACCGGTGACCATAGGTGAAGGGGCCTTTCTTGCTGCGGGCAGCACCATTTCAAAAGATGTAGAAGGCGGAAGTTTAGCAGTAGAGCGAAGCGAACAGAGAATGATTGCCGGTTGGAACCGGAGAAAGGACAGCTAGTATGAATAATCACGGTGAAGTCGTAATTTTTTCGGGCAACTCCAATCACGCCCTCGTGGAAAAAATATGCAAAATTTTGGGAATCGAGCAAGGGGGCTGCAAGGTCAATCAATTCTCTGACGGAGAAATTTCCATCGACATTACGGAATCGGTGCGGGGGAGAGACGTCTTCGTCATTCAACCCACATCGGGTCCGGTAAACGATCACTTAATGGAGCTTTTAATTTTAATCGATGCCTTAAAGCGAGCCTCTGCCGGACGCATTAACGCCGTCGTACCCTACTACGGTTACGCCCGCCAAGACAGAAAAGTTCGCGCGCGTGAGCCCATTACGGCAAAGTTGGTTGCCAACTTAATCACGGTGAGCGG
>JAEXBU010000088.1 GCA_023393815.1 Bacillota bacterium
GGTCGGTACGAACCGACGCTCTTCGCTCACCACATAATAACGAGAAAGCAGGGTATTGATGATCGGCGCGTAGGTACTGGGCCGACCGATCCCGAGTTCTTCCAGCAATTTGATCAGCGAGGCCTCATTGTAGCGCGCCGGTGGTTGCGTAAAGTGTCGTTCCGGTAAAATCTCCCTTACCTTCAACCGCTCTCCTACTTCCAACGCGGGGATTTCCTTATCTTTTTGTTCTTTTGAAGGCAGTACCCGTAGAAAGCCGTCGAATACCAAGGTGTTTCCGTTCAATTGGAACATTTCCTCATTGCTCGCAAGTTTCACTTTTTGCGTATCGTAAAGAGCTGCGGTCATCTGTGATGCCATGAAGCGAGACCAAATTAGTTGATAAAGACGAAATTCGTCCCGTCCCAAACTGGCCTTTAAGCTTAAAGGTGTTCGATTGACGTCGGCGGGTCGAATACATTCGTGGGCATCTTGCGTATTCTCCTTTTTTTTCGACCACGTGGAGGGTGCGCTGTATTGATCCCCGTATGCGTTTAAAATATAGGCTTTTGCCTGGGACACCGCCTGTTCAGAAATACGCGTAGAGTCCGTACGCATATAGGTGATTAAACCGACAGAACCTTCCCCGGGAATAGTGATCCCTTCGTAAAGCTTTTGCGCCACCTGCATGGTTTTCCGCGTCGTAAAATTCAAGCGTTTGTTCGCCTCTTGTTGCATGGTAGACGTGGTAAAAGGAGCCAGGGTACGGCGCTTTCTTGAACCTTTTTGAATGTCGCTGACTACAAGTTCCTTTTCGTTCATGCGCTTCATGACCGCATCTACATCCGCCTTGCTGTTTAAAGCTACCGATTCGATTTTTCCCCCTTTTAGGGTTCCAAAATACTTCGCTTCTAACGTTTTTCGGTTCTTCAATGCCTTGACCGTAACGGTCCAATATTCCACCGGCTCAAATTCGTGAATTTGCACTTCTCTATCGCAAATAATTTTTAATACCACCGACTGTACCCGACCGGCACTAAGTCCCGACTTTACTTTTTTCCATAAAAGCGGACTGATTTTGTAGCCTACCAAACGATCCAAAATACGCCGCGCCTGCTGTGCATCTACTAATTGCATATTGATCGGCCGCGGATTTTTTATCCCGTTTTTAACAGCATTTTTAGTGATCTCGTTAAAAGAAATCCGTATGTCGTCTTTCGGATCCATATCTAAAATATGCGTTAAGTGCCAACTAATGGCCTCTCCTTCTCTATCCGGGTCGGTCGCGAGAAGTACTTTGTTGGCCTTTCTCGCCTCTGCCTTCAAGTCTTTTATAATCGGCCCCTTCCCTCGAATATTAAAGTAATTCGGCCGATAATTATCTTCGATATCTATGCCTAATTTCGACTTAGGCAAATCGCGAATATGACCGACGGTGGCAACGACCTTGTAGTGGCTTCCCGCCATTTTACGGATGGTTTTTGCCTTTGTCGGCGATTCAACGATAATCAAATTTCTTGCCAAGTTATCCCAAATCCTTTCCTGAACTAGAGCAATTCAATACAGTCGCTATCGACACCTGTAATATAATTCTTTAATTCCAACATTGTTAATGTACTCAATACGTCGGTAATATCCCAACCGACGTGGACCATAATTGCTTCTGTATTTTGATGACCGTCTTTTATACTATCATACAATGTTTTTTCTTCCAAAGTTAGTTCGGAAAGATTCGATCCTTTTTTCTTTCCGTGCATTTGATAAACGGGATGATTTAAAATATCCTCCGGCGAAAGCGCAATGGCCGCACCGTCGAAAATTAATCGATTGGTTCCCCGACTGTAAATGGAATCTACATTCCCGCAAACGGCAAAAACTTCGCGCCCGTATTCCGCCGCAAGACGCGCTGTAATCAAAGAGCCGCTTTTCTCCTTTGCTTCTACCACCAACACACCGTCGCCCAAGGCAGCAATAATCCGATTGCGTTCGGGAAAGCGAAAGGGTTGCGGCGACGTATAAGGCGGGTACTCACTTAAAATCAACCCATTCTGCTTTATAGCTTCGTAAATAGCTCGGTTGCTTTTTGGATAACAGTCGCCGATTCCGTTTCCTAAAACGGCGATAGTTTCTCCTTCTACATCGAGCGTCGCCTGGTGAGCCAACTTGTCGATTCCCAACGCCAAGCCGCTCACCACTACGAGACCAGAATCTGCCAGATGCGAAACAAATTTTTTACATACCCTCTGACCATAATCGGTATGCTTTCGCGCGCCGACCACAGAAATCGACGGCTTCGCCATCAAATCGAGGTTACCGATGGCGTAGATGACGATGGGCGGATCCGCCGTTAAGGCCAATTTTTCCGGATAAAATTCATCGCCGACGACCAAAATTTGAATACACTGATCGTCAATCACCTTTCGCCTCTTCCCGATATCTCTTTTTTCAAACAGATCGACGCGTTCTTTTAATTTCTTCGGTAAGTTTGCATCCCCTAAAGAAAAAAATGGATCCCCCTCGTCCGCAGCATAACCGTAAAGGGCAATCAACTCCGCATTTGGCATACCCGCAAGGGACAATCGAATCAACCGTCTTCTAAGATCCTCATTTATTCCGACCAATATTTTCCCTCCACCGATTTATAGCGTACCGCTTCCAAAACATCCGAATCCATAATAGGCCCGCCATCGCGAAGATCAGCAATGGTCCTCGCCACCTTTAATATTTTATGGAGGGAACGGCCACTGAATTTATATTTCTTATACGCCAAATCCAAGAGTTTTTGCGAACCGGCGGAAAGCTTGCAATACTTTTCCACGTCGCGATCAGGAATGTCCGCATTCGTTAAGATTCCCGTTCCCTCGAAACGCACCTTTTGATGATCCCGCGCTCGCTCGACGCGCGCACGCACAGTCTTCGAATCTTCGCCCTTACTATTTTCCTTCATATCCTCGTAACGGATAGGCTTGACCTCCACTTGCAAGTCGATCCTATCCAAAAGAGGATGAGAAATCTTCCCTAAATATCTTTGAATCTGCTGCATACTGCAACTACACTCGTGATCCGGATCTTGATAGTAACCGCATGGACAAGGGTTCATCGAGGCGATCAGTTGAAAATCTGCCGGAAATTCCAAACTCGCCGTGGCACGAGCCACGTGAATTTTTCCGTCTTCCATAGGTTGACGCAAGACCTCCAACACGCGAGTCTGAAACTCGGGGATTTCATCGAGAAACAAGACGCCACGGTGGGCGAGGGAAATTTCACCAGGCTTCGGTACCCGGCCGCCTCCGATAAGAGACACGCCTGAGGCCGTGTGATGGGGCGAACGAAAGGGCCTCTCCGTCATAAGCCGATTTTCCGTCAAAAGGCCGGCGACAGAATAGATCTTCGTCACTTCAATGGCCTCTTCGAAGGCCATGCGCGGCAAAATGGTAGGGAGACGCTTCGCACTCATACTTTTCCCGCTTCCCGGCGGACCGATCATCAGTAAATTATGCGCCCCGGCCGCCGCTACCTCCAACGCTCGTTTTAACTGGCTTTGTCCCTTGATGTCGGCGAAATCCACATCAAAATCCTTCACTCGGTTCATGGGATTCTCCACACACGCCTTTTCGATCACCGATTCACCGGCGAGAAAAGACACCACCTCTTTCAGATTTCCCACCGGATAAATATCGACGTCTCGAACGATGGCCGTCTCGTTTTCATTGGACTTGGGTACGATAAATTTTTTGTAACCCAACTCCCTTAACGAAATCACCATAGGAAGAGCGCCGCGAATGGCAGAAACCTCTCCATTTAATTGCAACTCGCCTAAAAATATGTATTCGTTAATTTGTCGTGGATCCCCAAAACCCTCGGCAGCTAAAATGGAAACAGCGACGGCTAAATCCATTTGCGAACCGTCTTTTCTACGATTCGCCGGAGATAAATTCACCGTAATGCGTTGTTGGGGATAGGGCATTCCAATATTTTTAATGGCGGCGTGTACTCGCTCGCCGGATTCGCGAATTTGCGTATCGGGAAGACCCACCATAAGAAAACGAGGCAAACCGCGACTTAAATCGCACTCCACTTCTACGACGAATCCGTCCAGTCCCTCTAAGCTGCAAGTTTTTACTCTGGCATACATCTTATTCCCCCAAGTCATTTCCGTCGAAGGCATTTTTTATATGGTGAATCATCGGTGCATCCGTCAAAAATACTTCGATCACATCGAAACGCGCAGCGCGATAAAAACAAGGCCGATTCGAAAGATAGTGCTCCGCCGTTAAATAAATCTGGCGACGTTTATAAATGTCCACTGCATCTTTCGGATCGCCATAGGCAACGTTGGTGCGCGTCTTTACCTCCGTAAAGATAACGAGGCCTTTTTTAAAGCTGATGATATCGATTTCACCACGCCTAAAACGAAAGTTTCGCTCCAAAATTTCATGGCCCTGCTTTTCTAAAAATTTCGCTGCGATCGCCTCGCCTGCTCCACCTACATTCATCGATTCACCTCACTATAGTCACTAATATATACTAAATACAGCTATGGCACAATTGTTTTTCCACGGGCGACAAAATTTCACTATAAAAAAATGTCGCATCGACTGCGACATTTTTCCCCTCCCCATTTGCAATTAATTTTCTCTTTTTCGCCTTTCATTCTCTCTTTGACCGTCCGGGTAGCGATCCTTGTTATAGATGCCAATACACAGGGCAAAAAGCAAGGCGCAAATTCCGGCCGTGATACAAACGACGGAGATAAATATATTGGTTAAACTGGACCGTTCAAAGAGCCGATTCAAGACCATGATTAATGAAAACATACCGATGAAAACCAAGGCCAAGCCGGGCAAATAGCGCATGAATTTCATTTGTTTCCCCATCATATTGATGACGAAGGTTAAAATTAATGCGACAACCACCGCCAAAACTAAAATACCTATATATTGTAGATTCCCATTTAAACTTTCCGATACTTTCCCTAACATATTTTCCTCCTACTTGCCGGGCACCTTGGAATAATAGGTTCGCTTCGTCTCGGCTCTATCCATCATATTTTTCAACTGACGCTCATCCAGCGTCCCTTTCGTCTTAACCAACTGTAAAAGATTCCCATATATGTCGATGTAAGCCACATCGTCCTTTTCCCGGTAAACCGTAAAAAGCCATTGATCATCTTGGTAAATGTCGATGACAAATAAATGGTCGCCGACGATACCTACGTCATCTTTCGTCTTATTATACCCTAATTTCATTAAATAGTCAGTCTTCCCTTTGAGAACAACATACGTCGGGTTATCTACGCGTTGATTGTTGAAGATCGCACCATCCGGGGAAAAGATGGCGTCCGAACCGATGAAGGATCGCAGGTCTTCGTTCTCGTCGGTGACAGCTTGCACCTTTGTGACCACCCAGCGGCCCTGCAGCGGAGATCGATTAATGGTCGGCTTTTCAATCATGCGGTAGTTATCGCCTTTGATCGGACCGCAAGCCGTCAATAACAAGAGCAAGAAGACGAAGAATTTTTTCATGATTCCGCCTCATTTCCTAAAGGAATACTGATCCGAATCGTCGTCCCCACCGACTTTTCCGAAACAATTTGAATGGTGCCATTGTGAAGTTTTACGATTTCATCGGCAATGGACAGGCCTAAACCTGAATGGGAATTGGAGTGTTTTCCCTTGTAAAATTTTTCTTTGGCGAGAAGCCGTTCATTTTCGTCCATCCCAACCCCATTATCGGAAATAATCATTTCGTAATTCGGAAAATTTTTTCGCGCTTCAAATAAAACCCACCCACCGGGATCGGTAAATTTTATGGCGTTGTCGATTAAATTAATCAGTACTTGCCGCAAACGATCTTCATCCGCCGTAAGAAGCACGACTTCCTCGTTGATCTCGTTAATCAGGTGAATGGATTCTTTCGTCGCACGTGGTTTCATTTGCTTCCATACGTCCTCACAAGTGGACGTAATATCGAAAACATCTTTTTTCAAGGTGATGCGACCGGAAATATAGCGGGAAAAATCAAGTAATTCTTCCACCATCTTTGACAGTCTGTCCGTTTCTTTTTCAATAATCTGAAAACCTTCGTTCATCACTTCCGTATCCGTCGGATCCGTATCTTTTAAAACCGCCGCCCACCCCTTGATCGACGTAAGGGGCGTACGCAGTTCATGGGAGATAGACGAGATAAAATCGTTTTTCACCTGTTCTTTGCGCACGATTTCCGCCGCCAAGGTATTGATGGATTGCGCCAATTGCCCCAGCTCGTCGTCTCGCTTCATTACGATGTGTTTTTTATACTGCCCATCGGCCAGTTGAATGGCCGTAGACTGAATCTCTTCAATGGGCCTGGTAATGCTTTTGGACAACATACGACTGGCTACGACAGCAATGGAAATGACGAAGGCCGTTAAGACGAAAAGGTAACGACTTAACGTCCACACGGCGCGCATCGCCGGAGCCAAGGAAGAAGTATAGCGCAGGACGCCGATCACTTGATTGTCGTCTGAAAACAAAGGGCGCGATACGGACAACACCTTCACATCGGAAAATGGAACAGGCCCGATACGAAACCCCTCCTCCCCTTTTAATGCAGACAGGACATCTTGGTAATCCTTTACCGGATCGTTAATGGCACCGATGGAATCGTAAACCAATTGAGCGTCCGTGTCGATGAGCTGCACTTGGCCGGCGAATTGATTAAAAAGCATATCGTAGTCGGCTTCCAGAAGTTCATCTATACTGCGACTTTTAAAGTAACGATCGTAGCTGTAAAGCGAACTGTTCAATTGCTGATTTAGGTAGAATTTCACACCGCCATACGTGTATTCGCGAAAACCTAAAATAAGCGCGATATCCAAAAGGCTGACTGTCAAGAGAATCAGGGCGACGAAATTGCGCGCCAGCGTCTTTCGAATGGAATGTTTCATGCTCTGTCCGCGGAATTTTTCCAGCGATAACCTACACCCCAAACCGTCTCAATGTACACGGGGTGCGCAGCATCCTCTTCGACTTTTGAACGCAAGCGACGTATATTCACGTCGACGATTTTGCTGTCTCCCAAAAACTCTTCGCCCCAGACGGCGTTTAAAATCTCGTCGCGACGCAACGCGCGATTGGCATGGGTCATAAAAAATTTTACGATCTCATGTTCCGTCGGCGTAAGTTCAATTTCGACGCCCTCTTTGTAAAATTTGTGACCGGAAACGTCCACCTTGAAAATTCCGGCTTCCAAAAATCGTGCGGCCTTTTTCTCTCCTTTGTCCTCCGAGCCAATGCGGCGCTCCAAAGACTTGATACGTAAAGTCAGTTCCGTAGGATTAAAAGGCTTGGTCAGGTAATCGTCGGTGCCGCTTTGCAGACCCATGATCTTGTCGTAATCTTCGGCCTTTGCAGTAAGCATAATAATACCCAGATTGGGGAATTTTTTACGCAGTCGGTCACACACTTCAAACCCGTCAATTCCCGGGAGCATAATATCTAAAAGGACGATGGCGGGCGTTTCTCTATCAGCAATTTCAAGGCCCTCTTCTCCGCTTCCTGCCTCGTAAACATCGAAGCCTTCTCTTTCTAAATTGATCTTTATAAATTTGCGAATTGACACTTCATCTTCGACTAATAAAACTTTTGTCATCGTTCACCCCTTATCGAAAATAGGCATCCACTTTTTCTACAATCATAGCATAGAGTGGTTCAAACTCCTTCACCGGCTCAATGCGCTTATAAACGTCCTCTTTGCGTACGGCATTGGATTTCCACGTACCTCCACCTCCGGCTGCATTTAATAGAATCGGCTCTATTCGATCCATGGCCAGCGCAAAATGGGACTCCGGAGTCTCTTGTGTTTCAAATTCTTCCCAAAGAGCGCGCAACTCCCGTCCCTGGTCTTCGGGAAGCGAACCGTATAAATGTTCCGCCGCCGCTACCTCTCGCGCCCGTTTCGTCTTATTGTTCTTTGCGTCGTAGGCAAAGGTGTCCCCCGCCTCGATTTCCACCACGTCGTGAAATAAAAGCATGTAAACGACTCGTTCCATATTCACTTCTTTCGGTGCATACTCCTTTAGTAAAAAAGCCATTGCAGCGATATGAAAGCTGTGCTCCGCATCGTTTTCATAGCGGTCGGCATACAGAAGATGCGTCCTTCGATATACACTCTTCATTTTTTCAAGGGTGTAAATAAAATCAATTTGTTTTTTTAAATGATCTGTCATCGCTATACGGCAAAATAAAAATCGCCAGCTCCTTTTCTCTCTTGATAATCCTGTAGTTTCTCCGAAGCAAAAATTCCCAAATCCGTCACGACGCCCGTCACCAAATGCGGCGGGGTCACATCGAAGGCCGGGTAATAGCCGTGCACGCCTTCTACCGTGTGCTTGATGCCATGAGCACTCAAGCTTTCCTCCGGATCGCGCATTTCAATAGTTAGATCGCGAGCATTCTGAATGTCCATATCGGGAATACCCGTCGCGTAATAGGGAATGTGAAAATGATCGCATAGAATGGCGATTTGATGCGTGCCCACTTTGTTGACGATGCTCCCATCCATGCAAATGGAATCCGCTGCCGAAGTAAACAAGGTAATACCGTTGTTTTCAATGTACGAGGTCACCATATTATCCGTAATCACCGTGGTATCCAATCCCATTTGAGAGAGAACCGATGCCGTAAAGCGCGCGCCCTGCAAAAAAGGACGGGTTTCCGGACAGACGAAAGCAATTGCTTTGCCACTTTTTCTTATTTCACGGCCCAACATCCCGATAATGGTCTCGCCAAAACACTGGGTCATCACCGTACCCACATCGGGCAGAAGCGCCATGAAATGTTTTGCGGCTTTGTCGATGGTTTCGTACCGTTGTTTCATAGATTTTAAAGCGTGATCTCTGAGAATTAGATCCAAATCCTCGTCGTTCAAGTGCTTGCGCGCAACGGCCAATGCTCCTTGTGTCACCTGCCTCATGCGGCCTGAGGTCGTAGGTCGTGCGTTCGCCAACACTTCTGCCGCCTTCGTTAAATAACAAAACCGCTCCTCGCCTTTTAAGTGCCTCGACTCGTAGGCGGCGAGAGCCATTCCCATAGCGGCTGCCGTATAGGGCCCCGCCGATTGCGTCACCATGGCTCGCAGCGCGTCCCTTACCTCTACATGACTTTTACAGCGCACGTAGTCGGTGCGAATCGGGTAAATTCGCCGATCCAATATAGACACGACACCGTCTTTATAATAAGCCACATGTTCTGCTTGAAGCATATAAGCTAAATCACGATCAAATTCCATGCATTCCTCTCTTTCCATGTATAATAATAGTACCATATTCAGTTACGAGAAACGAGGTTATCATGCATTATGGAATTATCGGCGGAACGGGGTTTGAATCCCCCTTCTCCCCCGCCAAAGAAAAAATGATCGCCACACCTTACGGAGAAGCGAGATTGATTTATCCCGAAGGGAAACCCTACGTCTTTGTCTCCCGTCACGGAGCAAACCACGATATCCCGCCACACAAAGTGCCCTATCGTGCCAATATATGGGCTCTAAAAGAAACGGGCGTTACGGAAGTCTACGGCATTAGCGCCGTGGGCAGTTTGAAGAAAAAATACGCTCCTGACTCCGTCGTCTTATGCGACGATTTCCTGGATTTTACGAAAACAAGGCCCCATACGTTTTACGACGGCGATGGGAAATTTGCCAAGCATATTGCCATGGACGCACCTTACGATACGATTCTTAACCGGGATTTTGAAAAAGCCTTCGGCGAAAGACTCCCTAGAGGCGTCTATGTTGCCACGGAAGGCCCCCGCTTTGAGTCTCGGGCGGAAATAAAATTTTACACCTCCATCGGCGGCGACGTGGTGGGCATGACCAATATCCCCGAAGTCGTCCTGGCCCGGGAAGTGGGCCTTCACTACGCCAACATCTGTCATGTAGTCAATTATTGCACCGGCGTATCGGACGCCATGACCATTCGTAAATCCGAACACGTACGCCGCACTATCGTCCGCGCCATCGACGACGTATTTACCGCACCCCGAACGCCGAGACCCGTTCACATCGACTTCCTGTAAATTTACGCAAAAAACCGCCGACCATTCCGATAAAAAACAAATGGCTTCGGCGGTTTTTTTATTCCGAAACGTAAACGGCATCTTCGCCATCACATTCCATAAAATGTACGATAATTTTTTCCGACTGCGCTGTCGGTACATTTTTCCCGATAAAGTCGCCTCGAATGGGAAGCTCTCTGTGTCCGCGATCGATAAGTCCCACGAGCTCCACCAGTTTCGGACGATCTTTCACCATCAGTGCATCCATGGCGGCTCGCACTGTGCGGCCCGTATAGAGGACATCATCTACTAAAACCACGCGCTTTCCGTCAATCTTTCCCATAAATTCCATGGGCATAAAAGCCTCTTCCCGTCGATCATCTCGAAAGAAACCGGGATTCAGCGTATAGACCTCTACATCCGTATTCTCAATTTCCCGCATCTTTTCTTGCAGGCGGCGGGCAAAAAACTCACCACGCGTAACGATACCTATGAGAACCACGTCGTCCAATCCCTTGTTTCTCTCGATGATTTCATTGGCAATGCGGGCTGTAGCCCGCTTCATGGCCAGTGCGTCTAAAATCTTGTGCATCGATCCCCCTTCTCCTTTCGAATATACGCCAGCATTCGATCAGGCAACTTCGAGATGGCGACGATCGTCGCCCCCGTCACCGGATGGGTAAAAGCCAGGCGATAGCTGTGGAGCAAAAGCTGCTTTACCTTATCATTCTTCACTCCATATAGCGGGTCTCCCAAAAGCGCGTGCCCGATAGACGCCATATGCACGCGAATTTGATGAGTTCGGCCCGTGTGCAGAACGACGCGAACCAAGGAAGAATTACGAAAAGCGAGGACGGGTGTATATTCCGTCCAAGCTTCTTTCGACGGATAAACTCCGGCCGCCATGCGAATACGATGTTTCGGATCCCTCCCTATGGGGCTGTCGACAAATCCGCCTTCCGTTATTACACCCCGACACAGGGCGTAATAAGTCTTTTCCACAGACCGTTGTTGAAAGGCATTCACCAGGCCCGCGTACGCTTCGTCGGTCTTCGCTACGACCATGACGCCGGAAGTGTCTTTATCCAAACGGTGAACGATACCTGGACGGAGCGGGTCGCTCCCTTCGGCCAGTTTCCCGAATCGATGAAGCAGTCCGTGAACCAACGTTTCTTTTTCTCGACCGGCTCCGGGATGGACGACCAAACCGTAAGGTTTCTCAATACAGGCCAAGTATGCATCTTCATACAACACGCGAAAGTCGATAGCCTTCGGCTCCAGAATATAGGGCGCTTCTTCCTCAAAAATAATGGCATTGCCGAATTGAAGTTTGTAACCGGCCTTTTCTACTTTTCCGTTGACCGTGACCCGCCCTTCGTCTACGGCGTGCTTAATTTGCGAACGACTCACGCCCATTTTTTCCGCTAAATACTGATCCAAACGCAGCCCGACCCGATCCGCTATAAATTCATGACGCATGACGACTCTTTTCATCACCTAGAAAAACATCTGCGATCAATAGAACCGTACCGACGACGATCATCGCATCGGCCAGGTTAAAGACTGCAAAGTCGTGTCCAAAAAAACGAAAGGACAAAAAATCTACGACGAAATGAAAGCGCAGCCGATCGATAAAATTACCGACGGCACCGGCGAGAATAAGGACCATGGCAACCCGCAAAAAACCTTTCACTTCGTCTTTTTTTCCGTAGATTCCGTAGAGCAAAAAAACAATAACGGCAATCGTGATCAGAATAAATAAGGGACGCCCTTCCTGTAGGATGCCAAAGGCGGCACCGCGGTTTTCCACATAAAGCAGGCGAAACAATCCCGGAATAATTTCTACAACGCCACCCCCGGCTAAATGATGAAGGACCATCTGCTTACTGATCTGATCCAATGCGATAAGCAAAATTAAAATAACTGTAACCATAAGGCTCCTATCTGCTGTCCAATGTCCCGTAACAAAAGCGTACCTTCCCCTTTTTTGTCGCAGTGACAGGATCGAAAATTTTAATTCGGCCAAATCCGCGCACCGATATTAAATCTCCCGGTTCAACGACTTCATGCACTTTGTTCGCGGGCTTGAAATTGATCTTCACCAGACCCTTCGCCACCAGATTCCGTACTTCGTCCCGAGAATGACGGGTTACGGCGCGTACCACGGCATCCAGACGCATGGACGCAACTACGCCGTAATTTTGTACCCACGCTTCCCTCGCTTCCGGAACGGACTCGACGGCGTATTCACGAACGCGCACCGGTACGGATCCGACTTTACTCAGGCTAAGTTCAATGAAATGGGCGACCTCTTTCTTTACAAACACATACGCCCCGTCCTCTACCGATACAATATCTCCGATCTTTCCCCGTTCGATACCCAGACCCAGCAACGAGCCGAGCACGTTCCGATGATCAAAGACTTCACCACCTTCCAGAAAAAATGCCGATAAAAAGTCACTCTCGACGGCATAGGGCACGAAGACGGCAATCTTTCTCTCTCGCTCGTCTTGAGGCTCGAAGAAAAGTTCCACTTCGGGAAAATGGTGAGCAAGTAAAGCGACCAGGCGCTGCTCATAAGGATCTAAAAAATCACTAGCCGCCGCCCTATAATTTCTCGACGAAATCTCTGCTAAATCGAGTATATGGCGCAACATAGTGATTTTTTCAGGTTCTCGTATGTGCCGAAGGTATTCGTCCTTCCGCAAGCTCTCTACCAAGGAAAGATGCCCGAGTTTTGTAACTCTTCTTTTAATCCGTCGATGGCAATGTTGGCCGGTGCAAGAATGAAAATATCCTTGTTGACCTTTTGAATTTTGCCTTCGATGGCGTAAAGAGCTCCGTTGACGAAATCAAAAATTTCGCGCTTCACGTCTAAATCCAGTTGTTCGAAGTTTAAGACGACAGCCTTGTTTTCCTTTAAATCGTCGACGATCTTCGGGGATTCGTCGTAGCTTAAAGGTTCGTGAACGGTAATAACCATGGCGGCCTTTGTTTGAATGCTCAATACATTGCCATTGTCTTTTCTACGCGTAGAGACGGGCTTTTGAGAGTGGGCCGTCGTGATCGGTTCCACCTCTGTCGTCTGAAACGCTTCATCTTCTGCGTAATCGTATTCGTCGTCGTACTCGTAGTCGTCACCGAAACCGAACGCCCTTTTTAACTTGTTACCAAAATCTGCCATGTTGTCCTCCTTAATATTGTCGTGCTCCGAAAATGCGACTGCCTACCCGTACCATATTTGCGCCCTCTTCGATGGCGATGTGAAAGTCTTGACTCATGCCCATGGACAAATACTTCATGTCCACACCTTCGTAATGGCGCCCGGCGATGTCTTCCCTTAACGCGACCATCTTTCTAAAAAGCTGTCTTAGATAGGCCTCGTCGTCTACATGGGGCGCCACGGTCATTAATCCGTCAACTTTCAAATGGGAGTACTCGATGATGGATTCTAAGAAGGGCAAGACTTGATCGTAGGCCAAGCCACCCTTCGATGTCTCATTTCCAATATTGACTTCCAGCAAACAATGGACGATGTGATCCGACGCGCATCCTCTTCTTTGAATTTCCTTCGCCAAGGACGGCCTGTCCAGTGAATGGATCAAAACGACATCATTGTAGATATATTTTACCTTATTTGACTGCAAGTTTCCAATCATATGATAGCGAACACGCTCACCCAGCGCCTCTATTTTTTTTGTGAGCTCCTGTACTTTATTTTCTCCAATGTCCGTCACGCCGTAGCGCAGAGCTTCTTCTATTTTGTCGACGCCATGGGTCTTGGTCACGGCAATTAATTGAACCGGTTCGCCGGTCAAGCTGTGGCGTCGCGCGTCCTCAATTTCTTCGCGCACGCGACACAATTCGTCGCCGATCTTCGACATAAGCACCTCCTTTGATTAGTACACGATCTTTTCCTTATCCACTTTTTTCGGCTCGATTACCACGGCGTCTTCTAAACGAAGGGTCGCCACGGACTTCCCTTTTTTATCGGTAATCATGGACTTTTCGTCGCCCATGCTGATGTAGGCGTCCTTCCCGCGAACGGACAAAATATCAATAGGAACAAAGGTAACGAATCGGCGCACCGCATCCACGTAGACACCGTCACTGCCGTCTTTTCCTTTGACAATTGCCGTCTTCGGGATCTTCAGAGCCGGCGATTGACTTTTTATTATTGTAGTCTTTTGCCGTCTCGGCATATACACTTCCTGCAATTTGTCTTGTAAGCGTAATATAACCGTCGCACCCGTCTCATCTCGCACCACATCTTCGACTACAGCGTTAGTAACGACCTTGCCGATCCGCACGGTTACCTTTCGATTTAGCTGATCCGTAACCAGGCGCTCGTCTTCGATAGGAAGAGCCACTTTATAATAGGTGTCGGTGATAGTTCGAAAAAACGCACGTCCTTCCACCACGTGATTTTTTCCTCGGGTTAGTGGCGTCGTATGAACGCTTTTTAAATAAGCGGGTGTAAAGGTCTCGTCTTCTTTTTCCAAAGACAAGTCTCTATCCAAGTCATCAAAGGAATAGCTCACAATCCCCGATAAAGGCGCTACATAATCGGAGCTGGTTGATGCAATTCGTTCCGTCAAAATATCCTTTTGCTCTTCCAGGGCCGGAATCGATAGTTTCAAAAGCTCATTTAATTCCGACACGTTCACCGTATGCTTCGTACTTAAATCCAAGGTGTTGATGGATGAGATGAGCTTTTCGTATTCTTCGTCCCGAATAAACCGCTGAATATTTCGAATGACGTTTTCATCCTCTTCCTTCACCGTATCCTTGGATTTATCCGACGTTCGGTCGTTTTTAAAATCAATGGCTGCTTGGATTCGAATGAGTTGATCCTTTACTTTTGAATTGTCGTTCATGACGTTAATATCCGCCACGCGGAAGTCTTTCGGAACTTTTTCCCCTTCCCGCGCATTATACACCGCCGTACCACTGGCCTTTGTAAAGACCGTCGCCTCATCCAAGAGCAAGTAGCCTTCGCCTTTCACAACGTCTCGAAACTTCACTTCGACAGGTTTCTCCGTTTTAGGCGCAAAAACCAAGCGGTCGTAAATAGAATAAGCGCCGCCTGATAAAATCAGCAGCAAGAGGAACACGAGTAAGAGGCGTCTACGCTTCTTTTTTCGATTTTGCCGCCGTCGAATTTTTTTCCGAAGATTCGAACCCTTTGTCATAGTAAAAATTTCTTTTCGTTTTCGTGTTTATTTGGGCGCTGCATTAAATCCAATACCG
Organism: Bacillota bacterium; assembly: GCA_023393815.1. GTDB lineage: Bacteria > Bacillota > Clostridia > Tissierellales > Peptoniphilaceae > Aedoeadaptatus. Next base: position 15,267 of record JAEXBU010000088.1, read on the forward strand.
CCTTGCGGGGATCCAGTCCCCTATAAAGGACGCCGTAGAGTTTCTCTGTAATGGGCATTTCTATGGATCGCTCGCGCGCCAACTCGTAGCAAGCTTTGGTCGTCTTATATCCTTCCACTACCATGCCCACTTTTTCTATAGCCGCGTCCGGAGCCATACTTCTTCCGATCAGATTTCCAAAACGCCAATTCCTGCTGTGAATACTTGTACAGGTGACGATTAAATCGCCTATACCGGAAAGGCCTTGAAAGGTGACGGGCTTTGCCCCTAAAGCGATACCTAAGCGTTGTATCTCCGTAAGACCGCGGGTCATCAGAGCCGCCTTTGCGTTATCGCCGTAGCCTAAACCGTCGGATAGCCCAGCTCCTAAGGCGATGATGTTTTTTAATGCACCGCCAATTTCCACACCGATCATGTCGTCTTGCACGTAAACCCGGAAACTGTCGCAGGTAAAAAGATCCTGAGCCCAGATCGCGTATTTCTCTTCTTCTGCGCAAACCAAGACCGTGGTCGGCATGAATTTTGCCACTTCCTCCGCATGGGAAGGACCGGAGAGAACAATGTAGGGCGCATTGGGTAAAATTTCCTTCGCCACTTGGGACAGACGCAAATGACTCCCTTGTTCCAGACCCTTCGCCAAATTAATTACGGGAACTTCTGTGCTTACAGTCGCCACCGCTTCGAGACAAGAACGAACGGCCGCCGTGGGCACGGCCAAGACGATCCCATCACAACCAGCGATGGCGTCCTCGATGGACAGATGAAACTGAATTTGCGGATTGAATGTGAAATCCTCTAAGTAGCCGGGGTTATCCCCTACGGTACGCGCACGATTGTACTGCGCTTCGCTACGCGTATATATATGAACCGAATGCCCGATATGCGCCAGAAGATTGGCGATGGCGCTTCCCCAACTGCCGCAGCCTACTATTGCGATCTTCACCTTATCTTCCTCCGATCTTATTTTCTCTTCCTTCCTTTATGCGAATCAGATTTTCTTTATGGCGAATAAAACCGAGGATCCAAACCACGAGCACAGCAATCCCATTGGCCGGCTCGTGGTTGTGAACGACGAGCATGGCCGCCGAAATCACCGTTAAAAAGGTAAGAGAACCGACACTTACATACTTCGTTGCTTTGCCCGCAAGGACGCCGGCTATGGCCGCTATGGCCACATAAAGGGGTTCGAGCGCGCCCCAAGATCCGAATGTGGTAGCGATGCCTTTTCCGCCGCGAAAACCTAAGTAAAAGGGAAAGTCGTGTCCAAGGACGACGAAAACACCTGCAAAAAGTCGGATTGATTCCTGCAACATCGGAGCGAGCACGAGCATGGCGACGACACCTTTTAACACGTCGATGGCAAACGTGGCATAGCCCAATTTTTTCCCCATGACGCGAATGGCGTTGGTCGTTCCCGCGTTGCCGCTTCCTTCATCTCGTATGTCCTTGTGGCGAAACCCGCGACTTAATAAGTAGGCCCCGGAAATGGAACCTACAAGATAACAGCCTAAAAGCACAAAAAGCGTCTTCATCGGTTTCTCAGTTCCATTATAATCGGCACACCGTCAAAACGATAGGCTGCACGAATTTGATTTTCCAGGTAACGCAAATAGGTAAAATGGAACAAATCCTTGTCGTTTACGGATAGAACGATTCTCGGCGGTCTGGCCGATACTTGACTCGCGTAATACAATTTCCCGCGTTTGCCCTTGTCAGAAGGCGGTTGATTCATCAAAACAGCCCGGTTCATAATGTCGTTCAAAACCCCTGTCTGAATTCGAAGGGAATAGTTGTTGTTCACCACGTGGATCATCTTCAATAACTTTTCCACCCGCGTACCGGTCAGAGCGGAAATGAAGATCATAGGTGCATAATTCAAAAAGGGCAGTTCCATACGAATGGCCTCTTCGAATTGCTTCATCGTGCGCGTTTCCTTTTCGATGGCATCCCACTTATTCACGGCGATAATCATGGCCTTGTTGTTGTCGTGGGCATAGCCGGCAATCTTGGAATCCTGCTCACTGATGCCCTCCGTTGCATCAACTAACAGCACGCACACGTCGGCCAATTCAATACTTCTCAAGGTCCGCACCACGGAATAACGTTCGACCTTTTCGCTGATCTTTTTGCGTTTTCTCAATCCTGCCGTGTCGATGAGGACGTAATCCGTGTCTTCGTAGTTAAAGAAGGAGTGGATGGAATCGCGAGTCGTTCCGGGAATATTTGTCACAATGGAGCGTTCTTCCCCTAAAATGCGATTGACCAGTGACGACTTGCCCGCGTTGGGCTTGCCGATAAAGGCCACTTTGATTTCGTCGCGAAAATCTTCTTCTTCGCCTTTAGGAAACGAGGCCACCGTAGCGTCCAGTAAGTCACCAATGCCGCGAGATTGTTCGGCACTGATCATATAAGCTTCTCCGAGCCCTAATTCGTAGAACTCGTAGCGATGATCTTCCGATTCTTTCGCATCCATTTTATTGACGACGAGAAGGGCTTTTTTTCCGCTCCTTCGAATGATTGCGGCCACTTCCCTATCGACCGTCGTCAATCCTTCTTTGCCGTCCACGACAAATAATAGGACCTGTGCATTTTCCACAGCCACTTCCGCTTGGGCCATTATCTCCGGCATGAAAGCTTCATCGCCAGACGGATCGAGTCCCCCCGTATCGATTAACGTAAATTCGCGATCGAGCCACGTGGCCTTTGCATAAATTCGGTCCCGCGTAACACCCGGGGTATCTTCCGTAATGGATATTTTCGATCGCGTAAGCACATTAAACAGAGTGCTTTTTCCCACATTGGGACGCCCTAATATACAGACGACCGGTCTATTCAACAGAACTCACCTCCAACAATTTTTGTAAAAATTCCGCACCGTTGTTGCTTACGGTGATAATTCTCGCACCGAGTTCTTTTTCCAAATCCTCGACAGTTACATCATCCAAAGTGATGGTGCAGTCACTTCGAAACATAGACATTGGTAACATTATAACATCGTGGATTTTACCTTTCAATTGACGGATTACATCTTCGGCTGTAAGAAGACCCGCCACTTTGACCGTGTCACCGAAGAAGTCATTTTTTATGGCTACCACCTGCAGGACCAAACCCGGAAACTTGTTTTCTACCATACGGGCGATACTTGCAAATAAAGGCGCCGCATATTCTCCCGTAGCTAGAGTGACTCTTCCTTTATAATTTCCATCGGCAACCCTCAGGGCCTCTTGAAATTCTTCGTAGAACGAACGCATTAGGCCGACGCCGTTTTCATATTGAGGATAGCCGTCGTAAAATGCCGCTTCGGGAATATTTTTTCCGGCAATAAGGTAGAATTCATCGGAGGCATAAACCCAATGCCTCCCGCACTTATTCGCCATCTCTTCACCAAAAGCCTCGGCAATAGCGATAACGTCCCGTGCCTGTTCTTTTGTATAGGGTGAAAGTTTCGGCAAGTGGACTCGATACTTCGATAAACCCACGGGGACCATGGCCACCGAAGCCACTTGCGGCATAAGAGAGGCTAAATCGTTTAAGGTCCGCCGCAACTCGTCTCCGTCGTTGATGCCAGGCAAGAGGACGATCTGCGCATTCATGACGATCCCTGCATCGGCCAGCCGTTTCATATCTTCCATAATCTTTCCTGCCGAAGGATTTTTCAACAGTTTCACGCGAAGAGTAGGGTTGGTCGTATGAACCGATACATTTATGGGACTCAAACCATAGGCAATCATTCGATCGAAGTCTTCTTCTTTTATGTTCGTTAAGGTAACGTAGTTTCCCTGGAGAAAAGAAAGGCGGGAATCGTCGTCCTTAATATATAAACTATCCCGCATATTCGGAGGCATTTGATCGATAAAACAGAACAAGCACCGATTCGAACAGGTTTTTTGGCGATCCAACAAGGGCGTAACGAAATTAAGCCCTATGGGTTCCTCTACGTCTTTTTCGATGTCGAATAAAATGAGTTCCCCATCCTTCTTTTCCACGGTAAGGGTAATGTATTCATTGGCCGACTCGTAGCGATAGTCGATAACGTCGCGAATCTCTCGGTCATTAATGGCAACCAAACGGTCGCCGGATTCAATCTCCAGTTCCTCGCCAATGGACCCTTTGTCCACGGAAAGTATCGTATTTAATTCTTTGTGAACGATGTCGATTTCGTAAGGGTTCATGGCTTCTCCTATCGTAATAGAAAAGGACTCTTTCGAGTCCTTTTCATTTTATTTGTAAAGAGGGAACTTTTCGCAAAAAATCTTGACCCGATCCTTTGCCTCGTCTTTCGTAATCTCTTTTTTCAGCAGGTCGACCATGATTTGCGCCACAAAAGCCGCACCCTCTTCTTTTGCACCGAGGGTCGTTATGGCCGGCGTTCCGATGCGAATACCGCTGGTAATCGTTGGCGTTTCAGGATCGTAAGGAATCATATTTTTATTGACGGCAAGACCGCTTTCGTTTAACAACGTTTCAGCCTCTTTCCCCGTGAGTTTTAAGGAACGAAGATCCAACAAGAGCAAATGATTGTCCGTACCCCCGGAAACCAAATCGACGCCTTGATCCAAAAAGACTTTTTCCATAGCCTTGGCGTTATCAATAATCTGTTTGCAATACGTCTTAAATTCCGGTTGCGCCGCCTCATGGAAAGAAACGGCCTTTGCAGCAATCACGTGTTCCAGAGGACCACCTTGCAGCCCCGGGAATACCGCCTTGTCGATGGTTTTGTGTAAGGCTTCTGTACATAGAATGGCGCCGCCGCGCGGTCCGCGCAAGGTCTTGTGGGTCGTGGTAGTGACTACGTCGGCATAAGGCACGGGATTTTCGTGATAGCCCGTAGCCACGAGACCGGCGATGTGCGCCATGTCCACCATAAAGTAGGCGCCACTCGCCTTAACCACTTCCGCCATGCGCTTAAAATCGATCTTTCTCGGATAAGCCGATGCGCCGGCGATGACCAATTTCGGTTGGCTCTTTTTTACCGCCGCTTCAAATGCGTCGTAGTCGATTCGACCGGTTTTTTTGTCTACACCATAATCTACCACGTCGAAGTACTTTCCGGAAATATTCACCGGACTGCCATGGGACAAGTGGCCGCCTTGGTTTAAATTCATACCAAGTATTCTTTCCCCCGGTTTCAACAGTCCCAAATACACGGCCATATTGGCGTTGGCTCCACTATGGGGCTGCACATTGGCGTGATCGGCACCGTACAGGGCCTTGAAGCGATCGATGGCCAGTTGTTCTACTTCATCTATGACTTGGCAACCGCCGTAATAGCGGGCGCCGGGCAGTCCTTCGGCGTATTTATTAGTCAAGGGACTTCCCATGGCCTCCATGACAGCGCGAGAAACGAAATTTTCCGATGCAATCAACTCGATATGGCTTTGTTGACGATGCGTTTCTTTTTGGATTAACTCATAAATAGCCGGATCCCCTTGTTGTAAGTGCTTGTAGTCCAACTTATCCCTCTTTCTAAGGTTCAATACCTGTCGTTAATGTACGTGTCGATTTTCGACCGCTTTTTCTTCTCCATAAAGACGTGATGCTTGACCAGGCCCTGGTAAATCGCTTTGGACGTGGAGTGCAGAATGTATTCCGGGTACTCGATAAAGACGATTTCAAACAGGCGATCTTGCAAGTTCTTCCCGTCGCAGTGAACGTAGTAACCGTAGACGTTGCTGTAATTCACAAACTCCAGAATTTCCAAAATCGTATCGTCTTTTTTCCCATAATATTTTTCCGCTAAAGAAAGGCAACGACTGTACTCCCGATTGCATTTCTGGCGACGCTTCAACCGTCTCGCCTCCATGCGGTAGCCTTTGGCCAGGGCATTGTAGTATTGATAATTAAAAATGCCCTTTTCCAATCGGTCGATGCGCAAAAAGGGGCGCACATTACTGTTGTACACATCCTTCAGATTCGTCTGTAGGAATTCCTTTTTGTTTAAATCCCCGCGCTCATAGGCGCGTATCAAAGCGCTGCGCCTTTCCATAAAATGCTGAAACCACTTGTCGCAAATTGGTTCCATGGTCAAGCGATCGTCATCATAAGAACGCATTGATCAGTACCGGCAACACCATAGCCACGCATAAAACCAGTGCGACGATGCGGATAATTGTCTTGTTCGATTTCATTCCTGTCCCCGCCAGTCGTTACCCTTCCAAGGAAACTTCTTTTGCGTATTGCTTTAATCCTTCGGGAAGATCCGCCTCTACATAATTGACGTTAATGTAGATTTCTCGATTTTCCATGCCCAAGGCTTCCAAGCGCTCAGCCAGTTCCTTCAAATCATCTATGGACAGATCGACAACTTTATACATACCGTCTACATAGACCTTTTCCAAGTCGTAGTCCATAGCGAGCATCCCCGTTAAAAAACCGTAAAATTCGTCTAAGCTCTTCAAATTGTATTCCGTTGCGTTGATTAAGCGTACATTATAGTCCAAGCTGAAAATATGATCGTCATCCACTTCAACAAAAGCGATGTTTCCGTTGCCGCCCTCGTGATCTGCATTGGCGTGGTCGATTAACCATTTCGTTTTGCCTGCACCTTTTGTTCCTAAAATGTAATGAATCATTGTGATCATCCTTTCTCTCTTTATTTCCTATACAAGCGGCCTTGCAACCGATTGTTTGTCACCATTTGTCGGACGATTTCGTCGCGAATGTAGTACCAACTTCTGTTCCAATTCGCAAACAGCACGTCCTCTTCCGGCGCGCGCCCCAAGAGGCGGCCAACGACTATCTCTGGCGGACAGTGTTCCAAAAATAGAATCACCCGCTCCATAAATTCTTCCATGGGCAAAGGCTCAAATTCCCCGGATCGATACATATCGGCAAGCTTTGTATGCTTTGCCACGTACAAGTTGTGAATCTTTACCTCGTCTACTCCGACGGTGCCTAAGAGCTTCGCCCCTCGGACGATGTCTTCACGCGAATCCCACGGAAGATCCAAAATCATATGGGTACAAAGCCGAAGGCCTTTCTCCTTAATCCGTTTTGCGGCATCGATAAATTCATCGACCCCATGGCCCCGATTGATGCGGCGCAAAGTTTCCTCGTTGACCGACTGAAGACCCAATTCAAAGGTTACAATCTTATCCGGGAAAATCTCTTTTGCCGCGTCTAAATAGGCGGAATCGACACAATCGGGTCGGGTGGAAATGGAAATACCGACAATATCCTCACCGGCGACAGCCATAAGATTCTTCTTAAAATCCTCCAATGGTAAATAAGTGCCCGTAAAGTTTTGAAAATAAGCAATAAAACCGTCGGCTTTATAACGCGCTTTCATTCGCGCTTTATTCTCTTGAAACTGTTCGCGAATGCTTCCTTGAATCCACTCGAAACTTCCTCCCTCTTCGCCGCAAAAGATGCATCCTCCCACGCCTTTGGTGCCGTCGCGATTCGGACAGCTGCCGAATAGATGAATGGGCACCTTATATACCTTCTTTCCAAAGGTTTCCTTCGCGTAGGCGCTGAAGCTGCGATAGGGTAGTGACTCCGTAATATTAAACTCCTTGGTCTTCCACGTCTTCCGCATAGAGACGTTCAAATTCATCGGCAACTTTATTGAAATACTCTTCATCCTCGATAAAGATCAACTCCAATTCGCCTTCGTCCTGTTCCGTGTATTCGTAAAGGAGGACGGACGCATCTTCATCGACCTCATCGTCCTTTAAAGGCAACAAGGCAATGTAGTCCTTTTCTTCGTAGTCAAAAGCACCGATGACAGCACAGTCCATCTCGCTGTCGTCTTCCAACGTCAGCGTAATGACGTCCAATTCCTCGGGATCGTGTTCGTGATTGTGATCTTGGCTCATATTTATCCTTTCGTTTTTAGCAATGTAAGCAAGTAGTCGAAAACCCGTTTCGTAGAAGAAATCGACAAGTTTTCGCCCGGTGCGTGCACGCCGTCCATATCCGGGCCAATGGAGATCATGTCCATTTTCCCGACGGTATCTTGTAAAATACCGCATTCCAAACCGGCGTGAATCATTTCGACGGTGGCATCCTCGCCGGTAAGCTCTTTCCATAACTTGACGGCCTTATCTCTCAAGGGCGACTCTTCCGCAAATTCCCAAGCGGCGTAAGCGGATTTTTCTTCGAACTTTCCGCCGTTTACTTCTCCCGCCAGACGGTTTTTTAGGGCAATTTCTTGAATTTTGCTGTCGACGTCGCTTCGAATTTGCATGGTGAAAACGACCTTTTCGTCGTCGCTCATGCCCACGCCCACATTCGTCGACGATTCAACCAAACCTTCGATTTTCTTGCTGAAGGTGTTGACGCCGTTGGGGGCGAGAAGCAAGTAGTTAATGATTCCGTCGGCAACCTCCGGCGTAAGTACTTTGTCGGCCGACGCATCTTCGAGGGTTAACTTCCCATTGGGATCGGTAGCGGAAAATTCCTTTAAAATCGTATTCGCCGAACGATTGAGAGCCTCTTTCACCCCGTCCAAATCCTTTGCGTCTACGGCAATGACGGCCTCGGCATCTCTTGGAATAGCATTCGGCTTCGAACCGCCGGAGAAATCCGCCAATTCGAAATCGTAATCAAAGGAAACTTCCCGCAAAATACGCGCCAACAAAATGATCGGGTTGCCTCGTTCGTCGTCGATATCTGAGCCCGAGTGGCCGCCGCGGAATCCGCCGAAATCCAGTTCCAGGAAGGTGTCTTTTTCCGGTTTTTTAAACTCTTTATCAAAGATGATACTTGCTACCATGCCGCCGGCGCATCCGACGGTAATAATGCCTTCTTCTTCCGAGTCGATATTAATTAAGGTCCGGCCCTGTAAAAGACTGCCATCAATGGCGTGGGCACCGGTCATAGCCGTTTCTTCATCTACGGTAATCAAGCATTCCAATGCAGGATGGTCGTAGTCGCCATCTAAAATAGCGAGCATCATGGCTATGGCAATGCCGTCGTCAGCGCCCAAAGTCGTGTTCTTTGCAACAATGCGGTCCCCTTCGACTTCCGCCTCAATGGGATCGCAACAAAAATTGTGTTCATAGCCTTTTACGGCCTCACAGACCATGTCCATGTGACCTTGTAAAATGACGGTCGGTTCATTTTCGTAACCCTTGGACGCGGGCTTGCGAATAATGACGTTATTCGACTCTTCTTGCACGACGTCGAGTCCTCTTTCTTTTGCCCATTGAACCAAGTAGTTGCTGATTTTTTCTTCTTCTTTGCTACAACGGGGAATGTCCGTGATTTCGGCAAAGAACTTCAATACCGGGAAGTCGCCGGTTAAACCTTTTATCACAATATCACCTCTTCTTTATATTACACGAAACGCGCCGTCCCGTCATTACTTTTCGCTTTTCTTAGGCAGAGGAATATGGCAATAGCCACCGGGATTTTTCAGCAGATACTTTTGGTGGTAGTCCTCCGCCTCGGTAAAATTCTCCAAAGCCGCAACCTCCACCCAAATTTTCCGCTCGGACTGCGATTGACGCCGGGCTTTGTCAGCTTCATAAAAAGTCTTCGCCTCTTCGTCTCCCGGCCGATAATAAAGGCCCGTGCGGTATTGACGTCCCACGTCATTTCCTTGGCGAAAATAGCTGTACGGATCGATGATCTTATAAAACAAATCCACCACACGCTCTCTCGAAATGACCGAAGGATCGTAGTGAATTAGGACGCCTTCCGCCGCTTTGCTTTTGCCGTAACAGAGATCGTCGTAGGTCGGGCATGGAACGTCCGAATTGACATAACCGACTGTCGTAGACGTTACCCCCTCCGTCCGACGAAAATATTCCTCTACGCCCCAAAAACAACCGCCAGCCAGAATAATTTCAGCCATCCTTCCTCCTAACTGTTTAACATACGCTCGATGCGCAATTTATTGTCCCGAAAATCGTCATAAGATCGTATATTGCGAAATACTTGGGACATCGAGTGGGAGCTGAATCCGTAGTATTTTGCAATCATATGATTCATAGACGGATCTTTTTCTACCATAGTAGCATAGCAATCCAAGACGAATGCGACCAACGCCCCATACTCTTCTTCGGAAAAGCCCTTGGGATCTACTTCCCTGCGAATCATGTCTACCAGAAGGTACTCTAAATAGCGGAAAAACTCTTCAAAATCGATTCGAGGCTCTGCCTGCTCAATTTCAGCAATGATCTTAAAAAAGAGATTCCACCCGAATTCCCGCGGCATAATATCGTAAACAGCCTTGCCAACCCGCTCCGTAAAATCTGTCGTAAAAGCAGGTTTGCGATCGAATACGACGCCTTCCGCCACCTTAAAACTCCGTTGATCGATGTGATTAATTCGATTCAAAAGGCGAATAAAGTTTTCTCCTTCGTCGTAATCCAAGAGGGTTTGGCACTTGTAGTCCAAATAGTCCACAATAATATCCGACGTCTCGTTAAAGTCCACGACAAAACCCAATTCCTTTCGAATGGTACCGACAAAAATATCATGAATAATTTTTGACAGTAGGCTCTTTACTTGTTTATGATTGCTCTTCACCGCCGAAGAGTCCATGTCGTTAACATGTTCGTAAAGAATCCGCAGCTGCCGGTCAATCATGGACAGGTTATCCTTAATCGAATGCATGATGTCGCGAAAAAATTCTTCCGTGAGCATATAGTTGTAATTTTTGTACAAGACCTTGTGGTCGATTTCTCCCCAGAACACATTGACCAAAGACTTAATCTGCAATTCGAAATGAATATTTTCGACCCCGTCTCTTAGGATCCCGTCGATTTTATAGATGCCGAATCCGTTTTTTTGAATCATAGGCTGCGCAGTTTCCATATCCAATAAAATGCGTTTATGGGTCGGCGAACGATAATAGCCATTTTCCACGGGAATGTAAAAAAGATCCTTCATGGCCCGGTAAATGTCTACCTCGTCGTCGGTAAAGCGGCATTCGATCCGAAGGCCGATGATGTCTTGCATATGCCGGAGCATTTCCTCGGCATCATCGTAGTGCATATACAGACTATTTCGAATAATCTTTTCTCTTAAAGAATTTGCCGATTTAATTCGTGAATTGACCGCGAGAAAACTGTCGTTATCTTTAAATTCCATTTCAAAAAAGTTTTCCAATTCCCGCTCGAGCTCCACAATATAGTCGTATTTCTTATTTAACAACTCAATGGCTCGGTCAATAAAGTTGAATAAATCCAGTTCCATATTTTCCCCCTGACTACTACATAGTATAACACACTACGCGAAAGGAAAACGATCTATCGAGACCGAGAAGACTTCTTTTGATGCTTTGCTCCTACTTTATAGACGAAACATTCTTTTTTTCTGCGGAAATAAAAAAGTGGCCGAAGCCACCTCTTTATTTGTATTCGACCTTGTATTTCTTTTCCAGTTCACCCACTTTGTCTAGGTAGAGTCTTTGTTGCTTTTGGCGGGTTAATTCCATTTGGATTTCACCGCGCACTTCGTCGAAACTTTTTTCCTCTTCCGGTTGACCTGCGATGCGCTTAATGACGTGGTAACCGAACTGCGTCTTTACGGGATCGGAAATTTCGCCATCTTCCATGGCGAATACTTTTTCATCAAACTCCGGCACCATTTGCCCGCGACCGAACGTCCCTAAATCACCACCGCGTTCATTCGAGGGACAAGAGGAATGTTCCTTGGCCAAAGCTTCGAAGTCGGCACCTTCTTTAATTTGCTTGGACAAGTCCTTCGCCTTTTTTTCGTCGTCGACTAAAATGTGAGCCGCATGCACGGATTCCGGCTTTTTGAAAAAGGCCTTGTTTTCTTCGTAGAACTCTTTCATTTCATCTTCCGTAACCTCCACGCCTTCGATGGTCTTGGAGAAGTTGTAGGATTTTAAGAGAGACTTCTTCGTATCGGCGAAGACCTTCTTGAACTCTTCCTCTTCATCCATCTTCTTGTCTACGGCATCCAACAGCAAAAGTTCTTGACGAACCAATTCGTCTAAAATGTATTTTTTCCCCTCTTCCCCTTGAAATTGAAGAGCCATTTGCGGATTCATGCTCTTTACATATGCGTCTACATCCGATTGATGAATATCTACATTTCCAATAGACGCCAGTACTTTATTTTCTTCAGTCATCAAAACCTCCTAATTTTTACGGTAACTTTGTATTTTTACTGCCCTTTATCATAACAACCCCAAGTGTTTTCCGTCAAGATTGCACTGTTCTCTTTAAAAGGAAAGCTATGGTATAATAAGCTATATACATGAATGATTTGTAACGGGAGAATAAAATGAGCGCCAGCACCTTCACGGTGGACGAGGAATGAAGTGATCGAATTTTCGGCGGATGCTTCATAGGTCTGCAACCTAAGTATTGTACAAAACCCGGAGCAATCCCGGCACAAAATCAATACGGCAGCTCCCGAGAGTAGGAGGATATTATGTGTGGAATTGTTGCCTTTAACGGCAAAGGAAATGCTGAAGAACGCATTCTTCAGGGTCTGGAAAAATTAGAATATCGCGGCTACGACAGTGCCGGCATCGCTATGATCGACCACGGCGTGCTAAAAGTCACAAAAGCGGCCGGCCGCCTCGATGCCTTGGAAGAAAAACTTAAGAAACATCCTTTACAAGGTTCTAACGGCATCGGCCATACCCGCTGGGCCACCCACGGTGTACCGAGCGAGACGAACGCCCATCCCCACGTGTCCAGCGACCACAAGGTGGCCGTAGTGCATAACGGCATCATCGAAAACTTTCAAGAAATAAAAAATCGCCTGATGGAAGAGGGATTTACTTTCTATTCCGAAACGGATACGGAAGTCGTCGCCAATTTAATCGCATCGAAACTTGATGATGATTTAAAGGCTGCCGTGGAAGAGGCTACAAAAGAACTGCGCGGCACATTTAGCTTGGCCGTACTCTCCTCGGACGATCCGGAGAAACTCATCGTCACCCGTCGGGAATCGCCGCTTATTTTAGGCATCGCCAACGACGGTATTTTCGCCGCATCGGATATTCCCGCTTTATTGGCTTACACGCGCGATGTCATTTACTTGGATAATGATGACTTGGTGGTCATAGAAAATGGAGTCTACACCATCTACAACGACGGAAAAGCCGTTGACAAGGAAATCAAAACCGTGGAATGGAGCATGGAAAGTGCCGGCAAAGAAGGTTTTGATCACTACATGATAAAAGAAATCTTCGAACAACCGAAGGCCATTCGCGACTGCCTGCTTCGAAAAGTCTCAGACGGTTTCGTCCACTTCGGCGATCAATCCTTTACGAAAGAAGAAATCGAAAGTTTCGACCACGTATATATGACTGCTTGCGGTACGGCTTTCCACGCATCTCAAGTGGGTAAACGCGCTCTGGAAGAAGCTATGCAACAAGAAATTACGGCGGAAATCGCATCGGAATTCCGCTACAATATGCCTTTCTTAAACGAAAACAGTTTGCTTATTGTGGTGAGCCAATCGGGCGAAACCGGCGATACCTTAGCTGTGCTGAGAGAAGCGAAACAACGGGGCGCAAAGGTACTCGCCATTACCAACGTATTGGGATCAAGCATCGACCGGGAAAGTGACAAAGTCATTTACTGCGACGCAGGTCCTGAAATTTCCGTTGCAAGTACCAAGGCTTATTCGACACAGCTGTTGAGCCTTTACCTGTTGGCTCTGGATTTCGGCTACAAACTGGGTACTTACGACGAAGATGCCGTGAAGCGCGCCATCGAAGAATTGTCCGCCGTTCCGGAAAAGATTGAGGCCATTTTAGAGAATGTAGACGCCTTAGATCCTATTGCCAAACGCCTTTCCGCTCACCGCGCCATCTTCTATCTGGGACGCGGCATCGACTATCTGAGCGCAAAGGAAGGGGCCTTGAAGCTGAAGGAAATTTCTTACATTCACGCCCAATCCATGCCCGCCGGCGAGTTAAAACACGGTAGCATCGCCTTAGTTGAAGAAGGGCTGCCTATCGTCACCATCATCACCCAATCCCTTCTCGTGGAAAAAAGCATTTCCAACATCAAAGAAGTGAAGGCAAGAGGCGCTTACAATATTGTCATCACCGATGACGTAAGCGCCCATATCGACGAAGTGGCGGATGACATGATCCGCATTCCGGCCATCTCCGATCTTTATGCCCCGATTCTCACCGTCTTGCCCCAACAAATTCTCGCTTATAAAGTGAGCGTCCTCTTAGGAAACGATGTGGACAAGCCGAGAAACTTGGCAAAATCTGTTACAGTAGAATAAAATCTCGAATCGGCATAAGTTTTCTTGTGCCGATTTTTTACGCCTATCCACTAAAAAAAGGACTTCCCCTTACCGAAAGTCCTTTTTTCTTGCAATCAATCGGTACGCCCGCATCGATCCGCCTTTCCCGTTTAAACAGCTCCCTTCTCTTTACAGAAGGCCTATTATTTCGTCCAATTTCTCCATATCCAGGGATGCTGCTACCACGGCGGCCAGCTTTTCAATTTGGCTGTCTTTAAAAGCGGCGTAGTCCATAGTCGGCTTTGTCGTCACATTTTTTTCTTTTTTTAAAACGGCAACGATCTCCTCGGCAATAAAGGGTCCGTCGAAAAAACCGTGAATGTAGGTGCCGTAGAGGTGATTGTTCACGACGACGCCGCCCGATTCCGTCAGGTTACAACTACCTTTTATCTCTCTTTCCCTGCTTTCGCCCATGTGAATTTCATAGCCCGACACTTTTTTTCCGTGAAGATTTGCCATTAAGCCGCCCTCGGCGGAAATGGTTGTCTCTAC
>JAEXBU010000015.1 GCA_023393815.1 Bacillota bacterium
TTGCTATGCTTCCACAAATGGCAGCGGCGAGTCTTTTGCGCTTGAAGCAGACGCCGGCCGTCTATGCGGCTCTTGCCATAATTCCCCAAGGGTTGGCTCTTTTGGCGGCGGCGACGGGGCCGTTAAAGTATCGTTACCGGCGAGATAGCCGCAGGCACGTGTCTTAGAAAGAGGTTTTTATGTATAAATACGATATGCAACATCTGTATGATATTACCGTCGAGGCATTAGAAAAAAAGGGTGTGAAAATTTCAGATATCGCATCTGTCGTCTACGAACTGCAAAAGGATTACGCACCGATTACCTTAGATATGTGCGAAGAACACGTCCAAGCCGTGCTCCGCAAAAGAGAAACCATTCACGCGGTCTTGACGGCCCTTGCCATCGACAAAGCCGTAAATCAGAAGCTTTTCGATGAACCCATTCAGTCGATTATCGAAGACGATGAAGGCCTTTACGGCATCGACGAGGTGCTGAGCTTATCCATCGTCAACATTTACGGCTCCATCGGGCTCACGAATTTCGGCTATTTAGATAAAAAGAAAATCGGAATCATCGATAAATTGGATAAAATGAAGGGCCAAGAGGTTACCACTTTTAGCGACGACATCGTGGCAGCCATCGCCGCGGCGGCCGCTTCGCGCTTGGCTCACAGCAATCAAACGAAAGAAGAGGGAAAGAGCCATGCGTAGGTTCACGACCCGTCGGATCGCCACTATGGCGGTTATAGCGGCGATCTACTACGCCCTGACGGTGGTCTTTGCGCCTATTTCCTACGGGCCCATTCAATTCCGCGTGTCGGAGATTTTGAATTTGTTGGCCTTTTACAATCCCGCCTTTGCGCCGGGCATCGTTCTCGGCGTCTTCCTTTCAAATATAAGCTCGCCCCTGGGGATGTACGATTTATTCTTCGGTACTTTTCACACGGCGATCAGCTTATTTTTTATGTGTAAGTTCCACAAGAAGTGGGTGGCAAGTCTCATGCCGGCCCTATTCTCATGGATTATCGGTTTGGAGTTAGTTCTTGCCTTCGGCGGCGGAATTATCGGATTTTTGACCATGAGCCTGTCCGTAGCGGCCAGCGAAGTGATTATTTGCACCCTCATCAGCTTGCCCGTCTACGAAGCATTGGATAGGAATGCGGCTTTTCGTTCCATCGTAAGCAAGAACCCTCAGTAAAAGTCAGAAGGAGAGTCTATGAGAGTAAAAGTCTGTGTCGGTGCCCGCTGCACCATGATGGGATCAAGCGCCATGCTTGACGCACTGGAAGGCATTCAAAATCACTTTTTTGAAGAGGGGGAAATGGAGATCATTCATGTGAATTGTTTGAATGTCTGCAAGGAAAAGGGGTTGGAACACACGCCGGTCGTGGAAATTGATGGAGAGCGGATCACCGCCGCGAAACCGCAAGAAATTTCGGAAATGATCTTGGAACGTGCCGGAAAACTGTCGAAATAAAAGGAGGTCGAAGTGAAAGAAAGTTACGCCAGCATTATGAGTCTTCGCCGCCGCGTGTTTGCGGAAGTGGCGAAGATGGCTTATGCGGACACGCCGCTGCACGAATTGGAAACGGTGGGTTACCGACTTTATCCCGGAACGTCTCTGGAAGATCGGGAAGATTTATTTAGAAAACGGGCCATCGCCGAAGAAATGATCCGCCTGGCCATGGGTATGAACTTGCGTGACTACGACGAGTACATAAAAGTGACCGAAGGCTTTGACGAGGTGGACGTCGCGACGAGTATTTTCGAAACACCTTTGGTGGATGTCATTAAATTTGCTTGCGAATCCTGTCCGACGCGGGCATTGTTCGTAACGAACAACTGCCGTAAGTGCATGGCTCACCCCTGCACCAATGTATGTCCGGTAAACGCCGTATCCATCGGGAAATACGGCGCCGTCATCGACAAAGATAAGTGCGTGAAGTGCGGTCGCTGCAAGAAAACCTGTCCTTACCATGCCATTGTCGAATACGATCGCCCCTGTGCCTCCGTATGTGGCGTCGGTGCCATCGAAAGTGACGACAGAAATCGGGCCATTATTAACCACGACAAGTGCGTCGGTTGCGGCCGTTGTGTAGTGCAATGCCCCTGGGGCGCCATTGGGGACAAAACCATGATCTATCAATTGGTTAAGGCCTTAAAAGAAAAGAATAAACGAATTTACGCCATTCCGGCTCCCAGCTACATTGGTCAGTTCGGTGCCGACACGACGCCGGAACAAATTCGCGCCGCCGTAAAACAATTGGGTTTTGAAGACATGGTCGAAGTCGGTTTAGGCGCTGACTACACCACCTTGCACGAAGCGAAAGAGTACCTGGATCGCGTACCGGAAGAAATCCCCTTCATGGGTACCAGTTGCTGCCACTCGTGGACGTTGCTCATCGAATACCAGTTCCCGGAACTGAAAGATTACGTCTCCGATTCGGGAAGTCCTATGCGCTACACGGCAGAACACATTAAGCGCAAGGATCCCGACGCCTTGGTATGTTTCGTCGGCCCCTGTACGTCGAAAAAAGTAGAAGCCATCACGGGTGAAGTGAAAGAATACGTGGACTTCGTCATTACATTCGAAGAACTGATGGGAATGTTTGTAGCCAAAGATATCGAACCTTCGGAAATCGAAGAGGCGAAAGACGAGGAAGAATCTTCCTCGTCGGCGAGAGGCTACGCCATGGCCGGAGGCGTCGCCGCCGCCGTCAAGGAAGTGGCCGAACGGATCGATCCGGAACGAAACATTCAAATCGAGGGAGCAAACTCCTTGAAAGAATGTATTCGCATGCTTCAAATGGCCAAGGCCGGGAAAAAGAACGGCTACCTCTTGGAAGGAATGGCCTGTGAAGGCGGCTGTATCGCCGGCATGGGAACCATCGCTTCCATCACTCGCGTGAGGAAGTCTCTAACTAAGTACATGAAAGACTCCGAATACAAGACGCCTTTGGAAAACGTCCTGGTGGACGATTCTTTGAAGGACTTCAGTCGGTAAAGGCATAGAAAATGAAAACCGGCGGAAAAGCAAAAGGTGTTTTCTTCCGGAAAAGGAGACTGTTTCCACAAAAAAGATAAAACGAGCAGGCAATCGGCTTGCTCGTTTTTGTTTTGCATGAAAAGTCATAGGTGAATATAGGAACGCACTTTTAGGAATCACAAGGATCGCCATGTAAGGAGGTGGAAGGCTCACAAGTGGAAGCGCGAACTTCACTGGGAAGCTTTCCCTTATATCTTTTGTAATAAATGGAAAATTTGCTGTGGGATGAATAGCCGACAGATGCGGCTATTTCTCTTATGGGAAGTGCCGTGTTTAAGAGAAGAATTTCGGCCATATTCATTCTTTTCCGTTGCGTGTATTCCGTAATACTTTGGCCATATTTTTCTTTGAATAATTTTTTTAATTTTGTTCCGCTCATGTTGGCTATTTTTTCAAGGGTTTCTTGTTTGATATTCATAGCAAAATGATCTTCTAAAAATTGGGCGACATTTTCAAGAGATTTCGTATCGTCGGAGTCTATTTTCTGTCTGTTCCGATGTAGGTAAGTATCTACAACGATGCTAAACCATTCCATAGCTTTTGCTCGGAAGAAAAATTCGGCTGCGGGGGATTCCATTTTGCAGTGTAGGATTTCCATAGCTATTTTTTCCAGAGATTTCGTCAGCAGCATTTGATTTTTTTGAAACAAATCGGAATAAAGAGGGCTTTCGCCTGCATAAAGAGAAGAGAAGTGCGTTGCCAGCAGTTCTTTTTGAAAACCGATGGAAACGGATAGATAATAACTATTTTCATGTAATAGGAAAAGGAAGTCCTCTTCGATATTTTCGAAATTGAAAGTACATAATGAGTTTGCGGTGATGGTTTGGTAGGGATTAAATTTTTCTCCATTGGCACTAATAATATAACTTGAATAGATGGAAACGTAGTCTGACATACTATAGGTGCTCCGTTCAATGAATTCTTCTTTTATATAAAAATCGTGGATATCAATGAGAAATCCGTCCCCTTGATAAAACCAATATAAGCCTTCTGCGCGAGCTGTATCCTCTTTATTCCAACAAAAAGTATGGCCTGCATTGGAATATTTTTTATGGCCTTTGCATTCATCCACGTTCATGTATTTTTTTACAAAGTCACAATAACTCATCCGCCACCTATCCCTTTTAGGCATTGTTCCAATTAGTTTTATATTGCAAGAATTGTTGTGCTACCAATTATAGCAGATGTATAATGAAGCAGCAATGATAAATGCTATCAAGATATAGATTGTCCTATCCAAAAGGGCTATTGAAAGAAAGGAAAATAGAATGGGCGTTTACAAAAAATTATTTCGTTATGCAGGCGATAAAAGGCATATGTTGATTTTCGCTGTGCTTGCATCCGCTCTATCGGTATGCGCAACGATCATGGGTTATTTTTTTATCTACATGTTCTTAGATCACTTCCTTCTCGAGAGAAGTATCGCTTCAGCTCAAGCGGTAGCCGTGAAGTCCGCCGTTGCCTTAACCGTGGGAGGGATTTTTTACATGGTTTCGGGGTTATTTTCTCATATTTTGGGTTTTCGATTGGAAACAAATTTGAGAAAAAAAGGAATTGAAGGGTTAGAAAAATCCGGTTTCCGATTTTTTGATTTACATCCGTCGGGGGAAATCAGAAAGGCCATCGATGACAATGCAGCGCAAACCCATATGGTAGTAGCGCATATGATTCCCGATAGCGCGCAAGCGATTCTCACTCCGATTCTAGCAATCGGACTCGGATTTTTTATAAGCATAAAAGTCGGGGGCGTATTACTTGCGTTAGCTGTTTTAGCGGCGATCCTACTTGGTTCTATGATGGGTGAGCAGAAATTTATGAAAATCTACCAAGAATCCCTGGCAAAACTTAGTTCGGAAACGGTGGAATATGTTCGGGGAATACAGGTTGTTAAAATATTCGGAACGAGCGTGGAATCGTTTAAGGCCTTGTATAAGGCAATAACGGAGTATTCCAAGTACGCCTATTCGTACTCTCTCTCTTGTAAAAAGCCTTATGTTATCTATCAATGGTTATTTTTTGGAATCATTGCCATCATAATTGTTCCGGTGGTCTATTTCATGGACAAGCCGGGAAGTGGGGAAATGATTTTGCCGGAGCTGATGATGATTTTCTTTTTAACGGGGATATTATTTGTTTCGTTTATGCGAATCATGTGGTTTTCACAGTACATATTCCAAGGAAATTATGCAGTGGACACATTGGAAGATCTTTATGAGCAGATGCAAGAAGACAAAATAGTCTATGGGGATAGGGAAAATTTTGTAAATTACAATATTGAATTTGACGATGTTTGTTTTGGATACGATGAAAATTCGGTTCTGGATCATTTATCCTTTCAATTGGATGAAGGAAAATCCTATGCCCTCGTCGGTTCGTCCGGTTCAGGAAAGTCAACCATTGCGAAGCTTATTTCCGGATTTTACAAAATAGATGGCGGAACGATTAGAATCGGCGGAGTAGCAATCGAAAAATACAGTAACAAGGCGTTGATTGAGGCGATTTCTTTTGTTTTCCAAGACGCGAAGCTGTTTCATACGAGCATCTATGAAAATGTAGCCCTTGCCAATCAAAAGGCCGCAAGGAAAGATGTTATGAAGGCACTGGAACTTGCCGGTTGCAATTCGATACTGGATAAGTTTCCTGCGAGGGAAAATACCGTGATAGGCTCAAAAGGTGTCTACCTGTCAGGGGGAGAAAAACAAAGGATTGCCATCGCGAGAGCCATTTTAAAGGATTCGAAGATTGTTATTATGGACGAAGCGTCCGCGGCTATAGACCCGGATAGTGAGTATGAATTGCAAAAAGCTTTTCAAAATTTAATCAAGGGGAAAACCGTTGTCATGATAGCCCATAGGTTGTCAAGTATACGGGCTGTAGATGAGATTCTCGTTCTCGACAATGGAAAAATCATCGAAAGAGGATCGGACAAAGAGTTAATGAAATCGGGTGCAACGTACAAGAAATTGCAGAACTTGTATCAAAGTGCAAATGAATGGAGGGTCGGTCATGAAGAACTTTTACAAAAATAAATTTGCCCTTACAGAAAAAGGAGCAAAAAATTTAACAAAAGCCACCTTTTTTTCTTTCTTTGTCTATTGTGTCAATATGTTACCGGTGATGCTGTTAATGTTCTTTGCACAGAATATATTAGAAAGTACCGGTATGCCCAAGGCTTTTTACGGTATTGCTTCCCTTATCACCTTAGCAATTCTGTATCTATTTCTGAATATGGAATACGAAAGTTTATATAACACGACCTATGAAGAGAGCGCCAATTTAAGAATAGATACGGCGAAGAATTTATCAAAACTTCCCCTATCGTACTTTTCAAAACATGATTTATCGGATCTTTCGCAGACAATCATGACAGATATTGAAGGGATAGAACACGCCATGAGCCACTCAATTCCAAAGTGTGGAGCGATGGTTTTATTCTTTCCCTTGATGACCGTGATGCTTTTGATTGGAAATGCAAAGATGGGTCTTGCTGTTATGATTCCGAGTGTATTGAGCTTTGCCATCATACCTCTTTTTAAAAACAGGGTAGAAAGGGGAAATAAAAAATACTTTGATATATTAAGGAGAAATTCCAACAGTTTTCAAGAGAACATAGATATGCAGATGGAAATTAAGGCGTATGGTTTGTCTGAAGATAGAAAAGAAGAACTATATAACAAGATGGAAGAAAGTGAAAAAATTCATTTAAAGACAGAGGCATCGACTATCTTGGCCTTATCTCTATCGACGCTGTTTTCCTTTATCTCTTTGGCAGTGGTTATTTTAGTCGGAACGCATCTTTTCATCGGTGGAGAGATTGGTAGTATCTATCTTATCGGCTATCTGTTGGCAGCCATTAAGATCAAGGAAATCTTAGACGCTTCCAAGGAGGGGATGTTAGAGATATTCTACCTACGCCCTAAAATCGAGCGTTTAAAAGAAATGAAGGAGCAAAAATTACAAGAGGGAAAAGACGAGGATTTCAAAGGATACGATATTGAACTCAAAGATGTTGTCTTTTCGTACAATGAAGAGACCCCGGTTTTAAAAGGCGTGAATTTTAAAGCGAAACAGGGGGAAGTTACGGCCCTTGTAGGGGCAAGCGGCAGTGGGAAGACAAGCATTCTAAAGCTTATATCAAGACTGTACGACTATGACGCGGGAGAAATCTTAATTGACGGGAAAGATGTGAAAGCAGTATCTACAGCATCTCTTTTTAACAAGGTATCCATCGTTTTTCAAGAGGTTCTTCTCTTTAATCAAAGCGTGATGGAAAACATAAGAATTGGAAGGCAGGGAGCGAGTGATGAAGAAGTAAAAAGAGCTGCCGAGCTTGCAAATTGTACAGATTTCATAGATAGGTTGCCTTATGGCTACGATACGGTTATCGGGGAAAATGGCGCGGAATTATCCGGCGGAGAAAGGCAAAGGCTATCTATAGCCAGAGCATTTTTAAAAGATGCACCGATTCTGCTGTTGGATGAAATTGCGGCAAGTCTTGATGTAGAGAACGAAAAGAAGATCCAAGATGCACTGAATAAACTAGTACAAGATAAGACGGTTGTTATCATTTCTCACAGGATGAAGTCCGTCGAAAATGCAGACAAGATTGTCGTCCTTCAGGATGGAAAAGTAGAAAGCGAAGGAAATCATAAGGAATTGTTGCAAAATTCAAAAGTTTATAAAAATTTAATGGACAAAACAAAAATGGCGGAAGAATTTGTTTATTAGGAGGCTTCGATGAAGAAACAGACGTTAAAAGTGAAAGATCTGGTGACGATTGGCGTATTTGGGGTGATATATTTTGCCCTTATGTTTGGCATCGGAATGATGGGGATGATTCCTATATTGTTTTTAATCTACCCGACGGTTTTGGCCGTAGTAGCCGGGACTGTAGTTATGTTATTTATGGTAAAGGTTCAAAAACCGTGGGCATTATTTATATTCGGAATGCTAACCCCACTTGTGCTGTTTGTTATGGGGCATACGTATGTAGTGCCGGTACTTTCGTTCGTCGTAATGATTTTGGCGGAGGGAATCCGAAGGATGGGAAAATACAATTCTTTTAAATACAACATGCTGTCCTACGGAGTGTTCTCCACGTGGATATGCAGTTCGTTAATGCAAATGCTCCTCGTGAAAGAAAAATACATGGAGATGAGCTTATCGATGATGGGAGCGGACTATGTCCATGCGCTGGAGAAATTGATAACTTACCCGCATATGGCATTCGTATATCTGGGCGCTTTTCTTGGCGGGATCCTGGGGGCCTATATAGGAAAAGTGCTTTTAAATAAACACTTTAAAAAAGCGGGTATTGTATAATGCCTGCTTCTTTCAAGAACGTTTTTCGTCCCAATCCGATAACGAAGATTTTCGTCGTCTTCATTACGGGATTAACTGTCGTGCACAGTATCGATATCTATTTTGAATGGGCGATTATTTTTCTGCTAAGTGCGCTCTTTTATCTCAACGGAGAAAAGAAGGCCTTTCTGAAATGGATCGGTTTATGTGCGCTATTGTTTTTATTACCTAATTTTATGGTACTTTCCGGTCTACATCCGATGTTAAAGATGTTTTTGAGTATACCCATTATCGTGAGAATGTTTCTCTTACCCTTTATGGCAGCCAGCTTTATGATCAAGACATCGGATGTAGGAAGTATTATTTCTTCCATGGATGCGCTGAAAATTTCAAAAAATATTTCTATTCCCGTAGCCGTCATGTTTCGGTTTTTTCCTTCCTACAGAGAGGAAAAGAAAAACATCAAGACGGCGATGAAGATAAGAGGAATAACCCTTCGACATCCGCTGAAGTACCTCGAGTGTGTGACGGTTCCCTTGCTCATCTTATCTTCAAACATTGCAGAGGATATTGCGAAAGCGGCGGAAACAAAGGCAATAGAAAGCCCGGTTGCGAAGACGAGGTATATCCCGGTGACGGTGCAGGCAGTGGACTTTCTATACGCGTTTGCCGTTACGGGACTTGTGATTGGGGGATGGATATGCTTGAAATAAAAAATCTTACACTCAGTTATGGGGAAGAAAAGATAGTAGAGAATGTATCTTTGTCGATAGAGGACGGAGAATGCGTCTTGTTAACAGGGAAAAGCGGAAGTGGGAAATCGTCCTTAATCAACGCCATAAACGGTTTGGCTGTACGGTACGATAATGCAACGATACGAGGAGATATCCTTATAGATAATCAGAATATAAAGGACATGGAACTTTATCAAATTTCCATGATGATTTCCACCGTTTTTCAAAATCCGAAGACCTATTTTTTTAACGTAAACACGACGTTGGAATTGCTTTTTTATCTGGAAAATATCGGACTTTCAAGAGAAGAAATGGATGAGAGATTAAAAGAAATGCTGAACGTCTTTGAAATAGAAGGTCTTTTAAATAGAGATATATTTCAACTTTCCGGCGGCGAGAAACAAATACTTTGCATCGCCGCTTGCTATATAGCCGGAACAAAGAGGATCGTCATGGACGAACCCTCTTCAAATTTGGACCAAGACAGCATAGACGTTTTAAAAAATATGCTCAGGATACTCAAGGAAAAAGGGATAGGTATCGTTATAGCCGAGCACAGGATTTATTATTTGACGGATGTGATCGACCGTGTTTTTTTGCTGGATAAAGGGAAGATAAAAAAAGTCTATAGCAGCGACGAATTTCAGAAGTTGAGCACGAGAGAATTGCACGATTTAGGTGTGCGAGATAAGGCGCGGACGGAGCGGAAAGTTCCGGCGATAGGAAACGAAGGAGAGTTGGAAATAAAAAAACTGACGTATACGTTCCCGGGACAAGAGAAATCCTTGAATGTAGAGGATCTTTCTTTTCAGCTCGGTAAAATCTACGGGATCGTAGGATCCAACGGGCATGGGAAATCGACGTTTTTAAGATGTTTGATTGGCGTAGAGAGAAAGTCGAGAGAAGCAATCTATTTTCAAGGTAGGCGATTATCAAAAAAAGAGAGGCTCAAAAATTCGTCCTTGGTCATGCAGGACGTAAACCACCAGCTATTTACAGACGAGGTGTTTCGGGAACTTTGTTTAGGAGTAAGGAATTTTGATAAGGAAAATGCGGAGATGCTCTTAAAAGAGTTGGATTTATGGGACGTGAAAGAAAAACACCCGATGAGTTTATCGGGCGGACAAAAGCAAAGGGTTGCGATAGCCTCCGTCATGTGTAAGGATTCTCCCTTTCTCTATTTCGACGAACCGACCAGTGGCATGGATTACTCAAATATGATGAAAATATCCGAAAGGATAAAAAAATACAAAAGCAAAGAGAAAATAATTTTTATCGTTTCCCACGACACGGAGTTTTTAAATGAAGTAGCGGATGCGGTATATGAATTGTAAAATAGAGCTTGCAAGAGTTTCTTACAAGCTCTATTTTTTATTTCGAGCCTGCGCGGCATCCTTTCCGCACCATTGCCTTCGCTGAAAGTTTTTGCGTAGAGATCCTGTATATTTTCGGCGACGCGGGCAAGGTCTAAGGATCTGTTTAGAAGCAAGGGGCGGATTTTCTAGTCCAAATTTTGGGGCGGCGCAAAGCGCTTTTCTTTTTTTATGGGAGGACTATAATAAGGAAAGGGGAAATCGTCCTTACCTATGGATGGGAAAGAATAACGAGGCGAAGAATGAAGACGAGCGGATACGTATCTATGGCGGATGGAACAAAGATTTTCTATACTTTATTCGGGTTCGGCGCGCCGGTTCTGTTTTTACACGGAAACGGCGGGAGCAGTCGTTTTTTTCGGTATCAGGTAGCGTCTTTTCAGGAGCAATTTCGCCTGATTTTTCTCGACAGTCGAGCGCACGGAAGGAGTACCAATCGCGCCGAGACGTTGGATTTTGAACTGATGGCCCGGGATACGAAGGCGGCGTTGGACGCGCTGGGTATCTCGAGGACGTCCATTGTAGGTTTTTCCGACGGTGCTAATTTGGCCATGACGTTCGCCGACCTTTATCCGAGCTATGTGGATAAGCTGGTGTTAAATTCGGGGAATATATTGTTTCGCGGAACCAAGCTCTACAGCCGGATACTCGCCTATATTCAATACGCGTGGGGTACTTTATTAAATAAATTGTCCGAGAAGTTTAAGGACACGCGCCTGAAAGCCGCTCTGCTTCTGGAGGATGTGGATCTTCCCGCGGGCGGTCTCGGAAATATAGCCTGTCCGACGATGGTGATCGTGGGATCCAAGGACGTGGTGGCCTTATCCCACTCTAAATACATCGCTTCCTTGATTCCCGACTGTCGCTTTGTGGAAGTAAAAAATCAAGGACACAATTTGGCCAGAACCAATGCCGATGCCTTTAACCGCATCGTCATTCGATTTTTAAAAGGAGCGTCATGAAAAAGCTGATCGAAGGAATAAAAAAATATCTGGAGCCCTTGTTTATTTTAAGTGTCTTTATTCTCGTCGTCGTGGAATTTAAGATTTTGTCCAAGGAAATTTCCTACGACAAAGTGGCAAGCGCCTTTCAGGGCCTGTCTCCCGCGGCGATCGCGCTCATGTTCGTTGTGGGCATTCTTTCCGTCTTGCCCATGGTAAATTATGACGTGATATTCAACCGATTAATCGAGAATGAGGAGGATAAGCGCTACATTTTCGAGACCAGCTACACCATAAACACCATGAACAATCTGATCGGCTTCGGCGGACTCATTAACATGGGACTTAGGCATTACTTTTACGGCCGTAAAAAGGACAAATTGGAAATGGTCAAGGTGGTGCTCGAGACCTATTTTTATTACTTAATCGGGATCTCCCTACTCTGCCTTTTGGCGCTTTGTTACTTGTATTTTCATCGGGATTCCATGGCCATGGTCTATTTGCCCTGGCTTATTGGCGGCGTCTTGTATTCTCCGGCGGTGCTTCTCTTTTCCAATCGCAAAAAAGAAGAAAAAAAAAGAGTGCCTCATTGGGCACAGGCGCAGCTCCTTCTCACGTCTCTCCTGGAGTGGCTAGGCGCCATCGGAACCTTTCTTTTAATCGGCCGGGCAATGGGATTGTCCTTTCACGTGACGGAAGTCTTCACCATCGTCGTCGGTACGAACCTAATCGGTATGGTTTCCCTTATGCCCGGGGGCCTGGGATCTTTTGATCTGATGACGCTGGTAGGTCTGGGGAATTTAGGCCTAGGTTATGAGAATGTCTTGGCCTGGCTGCTGTTGTACCGGCTCTTTTACTACGTAGTACCTTTTACTATCGGCCTGTACTTTTTTGTCAAACATTTCGGCCACAATTTCAACGAAGAGAACGACGGCTTGCCGGCGAGATTTGCCAAATCTATCGGCCACGATCTTTGCTCGGCCATGATGTATATTTTCGGTATTTTTATGATTTTATCGGCCACCATTCCGGATAAGGTAAATAC
>JAEXBU010000083.1 GCA_023393815.1 Bacillota bacterium
ACATCCGCTTACTCTACGCGCGAGTAGCGAAGCCTTACTGCCCCGTCTGCGGCAAGCCTATTGAGGCCTTTGCCGAAGATCAAATCGTGGACAAGATTATGGAAATGCCGGAGGGGACGCGCTTTCAACTGTTGGCGCCGGTAGTTCGCCAGAAGAAAGGGCAGCACAAGAAAGTCCTAGGTCGCATTCGCAAGGAAGGGTACCTGCGCATGATCATTGACGGGGAAATGCATCGTACGGAAGAAGACATCGAGCTGGATAAAAATAAAGTCCACGATATTTTTATCGTCGTCGATCGTATCATTATTCGAGAAGGCATCGAGTCCCGCCTTACGGACAGTATCGAGACGGCCTTGGAAATCTCCGGATCCACGGTGATCGTGGATACATTGGACGGCAATCAAAAGTTGTATTCCACGAGCTATTCTTGCCCGGAACACGACATTGCCATCGAGCCTGCCACGCCTCGGTCCTTTTCCTTTAATACGCCTATGGGAGCCTGTCCGACGTGTAAGGGACTCGGGAGCAGTCGTCGAGCCGATCCGGATCTGATCATTCCCAACGGCGATCTGTCGATCGACGAAGGAGCCATATCTTGCTACGGCACGACGGAGGGGACGTACTACAAGGCGATCATCGATCAAATCGCAGCGCGCTACAAATTTTCCACAAAGGCGCCCATTAAAGAGGCGCCGAAGGCCGTGATCGACGAGTTAATGTACGGGACGAAAGAACCTCTGCATTTCGTTTTTCAATCCTATTTTAGCGGGGAAAAAGAATACGAGGGCCGCTTCGAAGGGATTTTAGAAAATTTAAATCGCCGATACAGAGAGAGTGCCAGCGATCGGGCCATAGAAAAAATTGAGCCCTTCCTCTCGGATATTCCCTGTCCCGATTGCCATGGGGCGCGGTTAAAAATGGAGTCTTTGGCTTTTAAGCTGGGGGGGAAAAATATTTACGAATCCACCTTACTTTCTGTAAATGACGCCATGGAGTTTTTCAATTCTATCGAACTTAGCACCATGGAGCGAAACATTGCCGATCAAATTTTAAAGGAAATTCACGAGCGGTTATCTTTCTTAAAAGAAGTGGGGCTCGGATATCTCACATTGGCACGCATGGCGGGAACCCTTTCCGGCGGCGAGGCGCAGCGCATTCGTCTGGCGACCCAAATCGGATCGGCTCTCGTGGGCGTTACCTATGTTTTGGACGAGCCGTCCATCGGTCTTCACCAAAGGGACAATGCCATGCTGTTAAAGTCTTTGCGGAACTTAACGGATATCGGAAATACTCTGATTGTCGTGGAGCATGACGAAGATACTATGCGGGAGGCCGACGAAATCCTGGACATTGGGCCCGGCGCGGGGGTTCACGGCGGCCATATTGTAGCTCAGGGGACATACGAGGAAATTATTCAAGTGGAAGAATCCCTCACCGGCCAATACCTTTCCGGGAAGAAAAAAATTGCCGTACCCGAGGCGCGCCGACCCTACACGGGAAAAGAAATCGTCGTCTACGGTGCGGAACAAAACAATTTAAAAGACATCGACGTGCACTTCCCCTTGGGACAATTTATTTGCGTTACCGGAGTGTCCGGATCGGGGAAAAGTTCCCTCATCAATGAAATTTTGAAAAAAGCCGTGGCGCAAAAAGTCAATAAAAACAAAGTACGTCCGGGGAAATACAAGAGAATCGAAGGCTTGGAATACGTGGATAAAATCGTCTCCATCGACCAAAGCCCCATTGGGCGAACCCCTCGATCCAATCCTGCCACCTATACAGGCGTTTTCGATTCCATTCGCGACGTCTTCGCCCAAACCAACGAAGCGAAAGTCCGCGGCTATGGGAAGGGACGATTTTCTTTTAACGTGAAAGGCGGACGCTGTGAAGCTTGTAAGGGCGACGGGATTTTGAAAGTGGAAATGCATTTTCTTCCGGATGTCTACGTTCCCTGCGAAGTGTGTGGAGGGAAGCGCTATAATCGGGAAACCTTGCAGGTAAAGTTTAAGGGAAAAAACATCGCCGACGTCTTGGACATGACTGTCGACCAGGCGGCGGAATTTTTCGAAAATCACCCGAGGATCCTGAGAAAGATCACGACCTTGCAGGAAGTGGGTCTCGGGTATATTAAACTTGGCCAGCCCTCCACGCAATTGTCCGGTGGGGAAGCGCAGCGAATTAAGTTGGCGACGGAGCTGTCCAAGCGAGGCACGGGCAGTACTCTGTATATTCTGGACGAGCCCACCACCGGCCTTCATGCGGAAGATATTCGAAAGCTTTTAGGCGTTCTCTCGAAGTTGGTAGATATGGGGAATACCGTGGTAGTGATTGAGCACAATCTGGACGTAGTCAAAGTGGCGGATCACCTTATCGACCTGGGTCCCGAGGGAGGAGACGAAGGCGGCGAAGTGGTAGCCGTGGGTCGACCCGAGGAAGTGGCACAAAACGAACGATCCTATACGGGGATTTATTTAAAGCCGCTGTTGGAGAAAAAATAAAAAGACGTGCATATGTCGCAAGAAAATCAAAAAGATAACGAGAAACGGTGTTTCTCGTTATCTTTTTGATTTTCTTGTAGATTTTATCGCGCCATAGTATAATTTCAAAAAAGAAAAGCACAGAAGGAGGCCTTAATCTTGAATACAGCAAAATTTATCAAGAGTCATCGGATTTGCGGCAAGCAGTTAGGGAATACAACTTGTCCGTCCGGCCCCATGAGACAGGGCGCATATTAGAGGAAGTGAATGTATTCGAGATTGAAGGGAGATTCTTATGAAAAAAGCAGGTTTACTTACTATTTTAGCCATGATTATGGCATTTGCGTTGGTCGGTTGCGGATCCGGCGCAAAAAACAATGAAAAGGAAACAAATGAGGCAGGAAAAAAAGAAGCGGCTCAAGTGAGCCAAGAAGATATGGATGCCGCCGTTAAGGCGATTAAGGACAAGGGGAAATTAGTCCTGGCAACCAGCGCCGATTACCCGCCTTACGAATGGCACTTAATGAAAGACGGAAAAGATGAAATCGTCGGTTTCGACATTGAAATTGCCAAGGCCATCGCTGAAGACATGGGCGTGGAACTCGAAATAAAAGATTTGGACTTCGACGGCATTATCCCCAGTATTGCTTCCGGTCAAGCGGACATCGGTATCGCCGGCTTGTCGGCAACTCCGGAACGGGAAGAAGCGGTTAATTTCTCCGTCCCTTACTTTACCAACGAACAAGTGGTACTCGTTCGCAAAGAAGATGCGGAAAAATACAAAACCATGGAAGACTTTGCCGGAAAGGTCGTCGGAGCACAAACCGGCTCTCTTCAAGAAGCAACCGTGCATGAAAATTTCCCGAAAGATGTGGAATTAAAGAGCTTGTCCAAGTTAAACAATTTGGCCATGGAAGTTAAGAACAAAACCGCCGACGCCTTGGTTATTTCCTCCAGTGCAGGCGCTCAATACGCTAAGCAATTCCCCGAGCTCGTCGTTGTTGATGTAGGCGTTCCCGAAGAACCCGGCGTTTGCGTTACGATGAAAAAAGGCAATGACGGATTGACCGCTTACGTCGACAAAGTGCTTCAAAAGCTTATCGATGAAGGCAAGATCAAGGATTGGATTGCTCAATATGAAAAGATAGCCGATGAATCCGTGGGAGAGGAGACGGCATCTGATACAGCTGCCAACGGTAACGCGGAAAATGGCGCAGCTACAGAAAACAACGGCAAGTAATACTTGTTCGATTCATAGAGTAAAAAACTGTTTCCTCGGGAAACAGTTTTTTCTATCGAGGAGGAATAATGGATTTAATGCATTCTTGGATGGCCTTTTTAAGTAAATATGGTCCATCCTATTTAGACGGTACTTTAGTTACTTTAAAACTCTCCTTTTTAGGTGTGTTCTTCGGTTTTATCTTGGGTATCTTCATCGTCTTACTTCGGCGCTCCCATATAAAGATTTTACAAACGATCGCGAAGATTTATGTGCAGATGTTTCGCGGTACGCCCCTGCTGGTTCAAGTGCTGATTTTTTACTACGGCTTTGCCAGCGTCATTCCCGATCAGTATGCCTCTCTAAAAAATCCCTTCGTTTTGAGTTTAATGGCCGTATGTATGAACTCTTCGGCTTATGTGTCGGAAATCATCCGCGGCGGCATCAATGCCGTGGATCGCGGACAAGGGGAGGCGGCCGCATCCTTGGGTATGAAAAAAAGCCAAATCATGCGCTACATTATTTTGCCCCAAGCGATAAAGACCGTACTTCCGGCGTTGTGCAATGAATTCGTTACCTTAATTAAGGAATCGGCCATCGTCGCCTTCGTCGGGATCGGCGACTTAATGTATCAGGCAAAAGTGGCACAAGGGAGCAGTTTAAAACCTTTCATGCCTTTTATAACGGCGGCACTTATTTACTTGATTCTCGTAACGAGCCTTTCCAAGGCCATCGGTGTGTTTGAAAAGAGGTTAGCTAACAGTGATTCGCATTCATAATCTAACAAAAAGTTTCGGGGGCAACCAAGTCTTAAAAGGTATTACGACGAAAATCGCAGATGGCGAGGTGGTTGTGGTCATTGGGCCTTCCGGTTCCGGAAAATCTACTTTTCTTCGCTGTTTAAATCGCCTGGAAGAAGCCGACGGCGGTGAGATTATCTTCGAGGGCGTGGATGTCAACGACAAGAAGACGGAAATTGAAAAGATCCGGGAAGACATGGGGATGGTATTTCAGTCTTTTAACCTATTTCCTCATAAGACCGTCATGGAAAATATCGTCATGGCGCCGGTTCTCGTGAAAGGGGTCGATAAAAAAGAAGCCGAAAAGAAGGCGGAAAAACTTCTGGCACGCGTGGGTTTGTCGGACAAGAAAGACAGTTACCCCAATCAACTGTCCGGTGGACAGAAGCAGCGGATCGCCATAGTACGAGCTTTGGCCATGGAACCCAAGGTCATGTTATTTGACGAACCGACCTCGGCTTTGGATCCGGAAATGGTCGGCGAAGTGCTGGACGTTATGCAATCTTTGGCGGCGGACGGCATGACCATGGTCGTGGTTACCCACGAAATGGGTTTCGCCCGCGAGGTTGGCGACCGCATTCTTTTCCTGGAGGAAGGCTATTTGCTGGAAGAAGGCACGCCGGAAGAGGTATTCGGCCATCCGAAGGAGACGCGGACGCAAGAATTCTTGAACAAGGTGTTGTAAAAAACTATAATAAGGACAGAAGTCGGAAAGTGACTTGGAAATTTGAGAGAATAGAAAAGAAGCGATACGCCCAGCAAATCGCTGCGTATCGCTTCTTTTTATTGAAACGGAAAGATTTCATTTATTGGACAAAGGACGAGGGGGTGAAAAATTGGATGGTGACACAGAGTCGTTTATGGTAAACTGAAATGACGAGCAGAATGGTTCGAAAAGACTCTGTCTCCGTTTTTTAGGGAAACGTTTTCTGAAAGACGAGTTGTTGCCCATGTTTCGGCGACGAAGCGAGGAAATTATTTAGGAGGTATGAGATGAAGAGAAAACGCAAATCTATAGCGCTGGCGATAAGCTTGTTTATGATGGTCATGATTTTAGTCGCTTGCCAAAAGAGCGACGACGCAAAGCCGGCCAACGAAAACAATAAGCAAGAACAAACGGCGGCTACCGATGAATTGAAAACCGCGACGAAAGAAGATGTAGAAAAGGCGTTAAAGGACGATAAAAGTCTCGTCGTCGACGCCCGTTCCAACGACCAATTTAACGGATGGGCGCTGGATGGAGACAAGCGCGGCGGCCACATAGACGGTGCGACGGACTTTTCCGCCTATTGGATCCGCGGGGCTTACGACGAAAAGAAGAACTTGGAAGGCGACAGCTGTGAAACGGTGTTGGAATACACCATGGAAAATAAGGCCATTGCGCCGGATAAGGAAATTATCGTCTACGATACCAACGGAAAAGATGCCCCGGTTGTAGCCAAGTATTTTAAGGATAAAGGGATCGACAAAGTATCCATCTACAACGCGAAGGAATGGATTGACGACGAATCCAAAACATTGGTATCCTATCCGAATTACCAAAAATTACTTCCTCCGGAGGTAGTGAAAGATATCGCCGACGGAAAGAGTGTAGAGTTTATCAAGAATCCGAAGGCGGTAAAAATCGTCGACGTACGCTGGGGAGACAACAAAGAATCCGGCTATTTAGACGGCCATGTTCCCGGAGCGGTACACGTCAATACGGATTCCTTCGAACCGCCGAAAGCCTATGTCGATGGGAATGAAGAGTGGCGTTTAACGGACGATGCAAGTCTCGTGAAGTTGTTATTGGAAAACGGAATTACCAAAAATTCTATTGTCATTTCCACCAGTCCCGAGCCGATGGCGGCGAATCGCTTTGCCGTGATCTGCCAATACTTGGGCGTAAAAAACGTGTATGTTATGAACGGAGGATTGGTTAACTGGGAAAATAAGGGATTTGAACTGGTAAAAGACGATGTGAAGCCGGAAGCGGCGACGGATTTTGGCGGCGAGTATCCTGTGAATCCTGATTTAATTACGACGATCCCTGAATTAAAAGAACTTTTGAAAGAGGACAAGTTTACTTTAGTCGACAACCGCACCTGGGAAGAATACATTGGCGAAATTTCCGGTTATTCTTACCACGACAAGAAGGGGCGCATTCCCGGCGCTGTCTTCGGATATGCGGGAAAGAAGGATTCTTCTTCTATGTCTTACTATCGGAATATCGACAAGACCATGCGCAATGGCGACGAAATTAAAGCGATGTGGGATAAACAAGGCATCGATGTGAATAACAAGCTTGCCTTTATGTGCGGCAGCGGCTGGCGTGCAGCGGAAGTTTTATGGGATTCGGAAGTTATAGGCGTAAAAGACGCCACATTGTACAGCGACGGATGGATCGCATGGAGCAATGAGGGCAATCCGTCCGAAACCGGCGACCCGACGAAATAAGGGGTTTTATGGCAAGAAAGTGTAAGTTGTGGACGGTGCTTATTGAGTCGGTGAAGATTGCCCTTGTGATCACCCTTGTCGTCTTGCATGCGTTGAGCACAAAGACGGCCGGTTTAAGTCATCACTTATACTATAAACAGCGTTATTATCAGCACCATCTTTTTACTGCGGAAAAGATGGGAATGCTAATCGTGGCTATTCTTCTTGCGGACTTCGTGGCGATGTTTATTCGGCGAAAGAAGAAGACGGAGACGAAGGCGTATCCGCTATGTTTTTGGTCGGCGGCGCTTTTATTGGCGTTGTTGCTTCCGCAGGTCGGGAAATTGCTCATCTTCCCCTACATGATCGGCATTTTGGCGATCAATTGGTTTATCAGCTGGATTCAATCGACCCTTTGCAGTAAAGGAAAGGGTGCCGCGATTTGAAGTGATTGATAGGAATGGGGCAGGAAGTTTCGGCAAGAGGAAAGGAAATCGAGTAAGCACGCAGCTTACTCGATTTTTTATGCACCGGAGAGGACGGTATAAATCAAAAGAACCTTGCCCTCGCCCGTAGAAAAAATAAGGGCAGCTGGTGGTAAAGCACAAAGAAGGGGCTTGTATGGGCGAGCGCAAAAATTATCGTGGACTTTTCTCAAAAAGGGGTATCCATGGTGGGAAAGGAGCGCTATGAATAGGAAAATTAGACAGGGTCTGCAATGGGCGTTGATCGCAGTTTTTATTTTCTCTTTGGGAAAGATTGGGCTCTATTGTAAGAATCAGTGGTCTTACAATCGAACCGAGAGGCAGGTCGAAGCCAACTATACAAAGAGCAAAGAAATGGCTGGGGCGGGAGACGTCGATGCTCGATCGAAGGCACGGATTCAGGCGATGAAAAGGGAGTATCCGAATCTATCGGCGTGGATGGAAATTCCCGGCACTTCTCTGTCGCTTCCGGTAGTACAGGGGAAGGACAATGACTTTTATTTAAACCACGATATTAACGATGCCTACAACGCCCTGGGAGTCCCTTTTATGGACTACAGAAATAAGGCAAACTTTTCCGACGACAACACGATTATCTATGGGCATCGGGTGAGAAATGGAAAGGTATTTTATCCCTTGACGGCTTATGAAGATCCCGATTTTGTAAGGAAGGCACCGGAGATTATTTTAGACACGGAGGGAGGACGAAAGGTCTATCAAATTTTCGCCGTTTACAGGGCGGATCCCTACGAGGATTTTCGCTCACTTCAATATGAAGGAGAAAAGCTCATGGCCTTCCGCAGTCGCATCGAGGAGAAAAATGTACTGAAGGAGCCGGTGAATTGGAACGGGGAGAAGATTCTTACTTTGCAGACCTGTTCGGACAGAGATGAGCGGTTGGTAGTGCATGGAAAATTAGTTGAGAGATAAATTTGCGCATGAAAAAAGCGTCTCACATGGGGTGAGGCGCTTTCTCTTTATTGATTGTGTTGTGCATCTTCCAAGAATCGTTCGCCGACGCGATAGATATCGCCGGCGCCCATGGTCAGGAGAACGTCGCCGGGACGGCTTTTTTTCCTTACGTAATCGAGGATGTCGTCTTGTTCGCCGATGTAGATTGCCTGGTCGTGATTGGCTTTTACCGCCTCGACCAAAGTTTTCGAGTGAATGTCGCCATAGTCTTTTTCGCGGGCCGCGTAAATGTCGGCGATAATGGTTATATCCGATTCCGAAAAGCTGTGGCTGAAGCTGTCCAGGAGAAGTTTCGTGCGCGTATAGGTATGGGGCTGGAAGACGCAGATCAGCCGATTTTTCACCGTGGGTTTTAGGGCGTGGAGAGTCGATGCGATTTCCGTCGGGTGATGGGCATAATCGTCGATGACGCGGACGCCGTTTACCTCGCCTTTAAATTCCAGTCGACGGCCGACGCCATGGTAATTTTCGACGCCCTTAACGGCGTCGGTTACGGAGACGCCGTTTTCCACGCAGGCGCATATGGCGGCCAGGGAGTTGGACACATTGTGTAGGCCCATAACTTTGAGTTGAACGGGGGCGATTTTTTCGCCTCGAATGTACAAGTCGTAGTGCGCGAGCCCCGTGTGTTCGTCGATAGCCAGGTTCCGCGCTTCATAGTCGGCATCACCCTTGTAACTGAAAGTAAGAACGCGGCTATTGGTCGCTTCTTTCATGCTGTAGGCGTAGTCGTCGTCTTTGTTTAAGACCAAGAGATCGTCTTCGCTGAGATTGCCGGCATAGGCGCGAAAGGTTTCAAGAATGTGGTCGATGTTGTCGAAAAAGTCGAGGTGATCTTCGTCGATATTCAAAATAATCGCTGTAGAAGGGAAATACTTGAGCACATTGGCTCGGTACTCGCAGGCTTCGGTTAAAAGGAAATCGCCTTCGCCGATCCGTACATTGCCGCTGATTTCGCCCAAATTTCCGCCGACCATAATGGTGGGGGAGAAGGGTGCATCTTTAATAGCCGTGGCGATCATGGATGTGGTGGTCGTCTTGCCGTGGGTGCCGGAGACGGCAATGGACACGTCAAAATTTTGCATAATGGCACCCAAGAAAGTGGCTCGATCCACGACGTCGATTTTTTTCGCCACCGCCGCCCGGTATTCGGGATTGTCCATTTGAATGGCGTCGGTGTAGACCACCAGATCCGCATCGGTAATTTGCGCCGGGTCATGGCCATAGTAGACCGTGATGCCCAATTCTTTTAAGTGGTCGGTAATGGCGGAGGCCTTTCGGTCGCTGCCGGAGATGGTGTAGCCTTTTGAAAGCATCAGGGCCGCCAGGCCGGACATACTAATGCCGCCGATGCCGATAAAATGGATATGGTGATAGTCCTTTGTTCCAAATTGAAATTGAAACATACTTACCTCGCTTCCTGGTAGTTATTAATAAGACGACAATAAAAAAATTGCGGAAGGATCCGCAATTTTTTATTTACCGGAGTAGAATTCGACGATCAATTGATCTTCAATTTCGACCGGAATATCTTCACGAGCGGGTTCGGAGCTTAAAGTAGCTCGATTATTCTTTTCCTTCGTGATGTAGGGATAGGAATTGACGAAGTTTGTTTCGAAGTTTTCCTTGAACAGATCGACCTTGCGACCGCGTTCGCTTAAGGAAATAACATCGCCGACTTCCACATGGTAAGAGGGGATGTTCACTTTTTTGCCGTTTACGTGAATGTGACCGTGGGTAACCATTTGTCTCGCTTGACGAATGGAAGAAGCAAAACCCATACGATACGTTAAATTATCTAAGCGGACTTCTAAGCGTTTAACAAGTGCAGGGCCGGTTTCTTCTTCTGCCTTTTGGGCGTCGAGGACGTAGCGATAGAATTGTTTTTCCATTACGCCGTAATAAGCTCTGAGTCGTTGCTTCTCCAACAATTGCTTCCCATATTCGGTTAACTTTTTGTCGGAACGAGCCGTGCCTCTGCCGGCGCGGTTCATTGCTTTCGGGTGTCCACATACATTTAGACCTAATCTTCTGGATTGCTTAAATCTAGGTCCCATCATTTTTGCCATTGTCTTCACTCCTAAATTATTATTTGCCGCGATAATTTAGAACCTCTAGCATTATATAGGAAAAGCGTCGTAATGTAAAGGAAAAACGCTCTATATCGCTTTTTCTTCCCATGTGCTATACTAAAATTTAGAAGACGCGAGGAGGTACTATGCACATTATTTTTCAAGATACGCGATATGTCGACGTGATCGCCGGCGCGGTTATCGAACACAGGGATATTGAAATCAAAGATGGGAAAATTGCGGCCATCGCGGGCAGTCATACGCTGGATGGAGACGAAATCATCGACG
Organism: Bacillota bacterium; assembly: GCA_023393815.1. GTDB lineage: Bacteria > Bacillota > Clostridia > Tissierellales > Peptoniphilaceae > Aedoeadaptatus. The sequence continues at coordinate 10,729 of JAEXBU010000083.1, forward strand.
GAAGGGATCTTTTGTTGGTACCGGGTTTTATCAACGCCCACACGCACTTGGGAATGAGTTACTTTAGAAACTATGCCGATGACATGGATTTGAATACCTGGTTAACTACGGCGATTTGGCCCTTGGAGGCTCACCTGACCCGAGACGATATTTACTGGGCGAGCATGCTGTCTATGGCGGAAGGGATTTTGTCCGGAACAACGACCTTCTGCGATATGTACTACGAATTGGATAAAGTCGCCGATGCAGCGGTTACCATCGGGATGCGCGGTCTATTGACCCGAGGTCTGACGGATGTCGACGGTGACGGCGACGAAAAATTGGAAGAAGCCCGTATGCTCTATGTGAGCAGCCATAGAAAGGGAGACGGTCTGGTGGAAGTGGCACCGGCTCCCCATGCCATTTACACTTGTAGCGGCGAGTATATTAAACAAATTATCGACCTTGCCGGGGAAATGGATGGCGTAATCCACACCCACTTATCCGAGTCGAAAAAGGAAATGGAGGATGCCGAAAAATTGTACGGTGTCACACCTATTCGGTATATGTGGAACCTGGGCTTGGACAAAGTACACACTATCGCCGCGCACTGCGTCCACATGACAGAAGAGGATATGGACTTGGTGGATGTGGATAAATTTTTCCCGGTACATAATCCGTCCAGCAATTTAAAATTAGCGAGCGGCATCGCCCCCATTCAAAAGATGATAGACAGAGGGCTGACAGTGGCTTTAGGTACTGACGGGGACAGTTCAAACAACAATCAAAATATGTTGGAGGAAATGCACCTGGCAAGCCTCATCGCCAAGGGAGTGAGCTACGATCCTGAAGTGCTGAAGGCGGAAGATGTGCTGCGCATGGCCACCATTAACGGCGCCAAGGCTTTGGCTCGGGAAGAGGAAATCGGCTCCATCGAAGTAGGAAAATTGGCGGATATTACCTGCTTTAATTTAAATTCACCGAGCTTTACGCCGAAGAATAATTTAATCAGCGCCCTGTGTTATTCCGCGCAGGCAGAAGATGTGAAACACGTCTTAATCGGCGGCGAATTCGTGCTAAAAGATCGCAAGTTGACGCGGGTCAACTTGGATGAGATTCGAAAAAATGTCGAGAGAAAATTTCAAGAGCTTTTGGACCGAAAAGCCTTAAGTGACGAGATGAACGGCGACCGCTAGGCCGCGGAAAGAGAGGATTACATGGATAAAAAAGTCGTTTACTCGGCTATTCAACCGTCGGGGAGTTTAACTATCGGCAACTATTTAGGAGCCTTAAGCAATTTTTCCGATTTGCAGGAAGAGTACCAATGTATTTACTGCGTCGCCAATATGCACGCCATTACCGTACCCCAAAAGCCCGCCGATTTAAGAAAGAGAACCTTGGATTTAATCGCCCTATATGTGGCTTGCGGCATTGACCCGAAAAAGTCCATTCTCTACATTCAGTCCCAAGTGCCGGAGCATACGGAACTGGCGTGGGTGCTGAATACAATCACTTCCATCGGACAGTTAAATCGAATGACGCAATTTAAGGACAAGTCGAAAAAACAAAAAGAAGTGTATGCAGGGCTATTGAATTATCCCGTGCTTATGGTAGCGGACATTCTCCTTTATCAATCTTCTTTTGTGCCTGTAGGGGAAGATCAACGACAACATATTGAGCTTACTCGCGACATTGCCGAACGCTTTAATACCCGTTATTCCCCTACCTTTACCATTCCGGACATTATGGCGCCGAAGGTGGGAGCAAAGATTATGAGTTTGCAGGATCCCCTGTTCAAAATGAGCAAATCCGATCCGGACGAAAACGCCTTTATTTTAATTCTCGACGAACCCGACGTAATTCGCCGAAAAGTAAAGCGGGCGGTAAC
>JAEXBU010000100.1 GCA_023393815.1 Bacillota bacterium
TAGTCGGGAAGGGACGCGCGGTCTTTTGTGCCGAGAATTAAATCCACGCCGTCAATTTTTGCCACTTCCTCCGCCGATACTTGCGCGTAACATCCGAAGACCACCACTTTGCAGTGCGGATTTTCCCGCTTATGGCGACGAATAAGCTGACGGCTCTTTCGGTCGCTTTCGTTGGTCACCGTGCAGCTGTTAATAAGAGCCAAATCCACGTCCATGCCTTCGTCGCGGACGTAGCCTTTTTGTTCGAGCATCTCTTCCACGGCTTCCGTTTCGTATTGATTTACCTTGCAGCCCAAGGTATAGATTTTAAATCGACGCATCACTTCCCCCTTTCTATTTTTCGTTTGAGCACGAAGGATGCCACTACCCCCGCCGTCTCCGTACGCAGAATGTTTTCTCCCATAGTCACAAAGGTCGCATTCGCTTTTTCTAAAAGAGCCACTTCCTCTTTGGAAAATCCGCCTTCCGGTCCGATGACAACATAGACGGTTTCGGCGAAAGCAAGATCCGCATCTTCTATTTCCACCGCCGCTTCTCCTTCGTAGCAGACGATCAGCCGATCCTTCTCACCGACTTTTTGAATTAAAGATTCGACGGCTAACAAATCACCAATCACCGGCACATGTCGACGGTTCGACTGCTTTGCCGCTTCTTCGGCGATCTTTTCAAAGCGCGCCTTTTTCCCCGCATACTTCTTCGACAGATTGGAGACGGAGCGATCCATTTGAAGGGGGATCATTCCGTCGATTCCGCACTCCGTGGCGTGTTTTAACACCGTTTCGGTCTTTTGATTTTTTCCCACACCTTGACACAAAACGAGCCGTCTTGTATTCCCCTTTTCTTTCACTTCTTCCGCCACGAGAACAAAGGCCTCGCCCTCGATGATTTCCAGCTCACCTCGAAACAAGCGGTCATCAAAAGCGATTTGAATGCCTTCGCCCTCCCTTGCCCGCAATACGCGAAGCAAATGATCGCAGTCTTCGCGCTCCAACTTCGCTCGCTCGCCGAGACGCGGTTCCTCCTTCACAAAAAAATGCCTCAATGCACTCTCCTCGCCGCCACAGCCGACCAATCACCGTCGGTTTTTGTGTCCAAAATCTGAAAGCCGCTGCCTTCCAGCGCCGCGGTGACATCGCCGAGCTTTTCTTTTAGTATGCCCGACGCAATATAGATGCCCCCCTCTTTCACGTGGTCTCGAACATCTCTTGCCATGCCGATAATCACTTCCGCAAAAATATTGCTCACGACTACATCGGCTTTTTCATGCACCACTTGAAACAAATCGCCTAAGCGTACGTCGATGACATCGTCCATGTGGTTTTTTGCCGCGTTTTCTTTCGTCGCTTGAATGCACTGCGGATCCAAGTCTCCGGCGATGACCCGCTCTGCTCCGCTGGCCACGGCGACCAAAGACAAAATGCCACTGCCGCAGCCGATGTCGATAACCTCGTCTCCTTTTTTTACATAGTGCCGAAGGTAAAGAGCGCAGAGAAAGCTCGTGGCGTGATTTCCGCTGCCGAAGGCCATTCCCGGATCCAATCGCAGAATCCTCTCGCCCGCACGCGCCTCGTACGTTTCCCACGAAGGCACGATACTCAACCCCTCGTCGATGGCGATGGGGTGAAAGTAACGCTTCCAGTCGTTGGCCCAGTCCTGATCCACCACCTCTCCCACAGTTGTGTGAAATCCAAGGGCTTTCGAGGCGTTCTCCAAAGACTGCATCTCTTCGGTTTGTCCTTCCTCGAAATAAGCCTTTAACTCGAAGTGGTCTCCATCACACGAAAGCAAACTTTCGTCGATGCAATCCCAAATAAAGGCTTCTTCTTTCAACGCGTCGATGGCATCGGCGGAGATTACTTCATAGCTGTCTACGCCCATAGATTGAAAGAGCATCTCGCCTTCGTCCTGGCGGTTTTTTTCGCCTCGTAATGTAAGTACGCGATAATGTGTCATTCAAAAAAGTCCTTTAATTTCTGCAAAAATCCCTTTTCTTGCTCGGTTTTTTTCCCGCTTACTTCTTCCCGCAGCTGTTCGAGCAATTTCCGTTCCTCATCGCCGACTTTTTTCGGCACGAGAATTTTTACCGTGATGATTAAATCCCCGGCGCCTTTTCGGCGAAGGAAAGGAACGCCTCCTCCTTCGATGCGGAACGTTTCGCCGCTTTGCGTTCCCTCGGGAATATCGTAATCGACGATCTCTTTCAAAGTGGGCACCTTAATCGTACCGCCCAAGACGGCATCTTCGTAGCGAATGGGAATATCTACGTACAGATTGTTGCCTCGACGGGTAAAGATGTCGTCTTCTTCCACGTGGAGATAGATGTAGACGGTCCCCGCCTGTCCTCCGTTTTCACCGGCGTGGCCTTCTCCTGCCATAGTCATGACACTTTGATCATCGACGCCGGCAGGAATGCGCAGATGTAGCTTGCGGTTAACCGTTTCCTTGCCGCTCCCCTTGCAGTGTTTGCAGGGCTCTTCGATGATGGTCCCCGTTCCTCCACAGGTTTCGCAAGGCACTACACGCATAAATCGGCCAAAGGCGGAAGATGTGGATTGCCGCACCTGACCCGTGCCGTGGCAGGTTTCACAGGTGTGAATTTTGGATTCATCTTCGGCACCCGTGCCGTGACAACGAGAACAATTTTCCGTCCGACGGATCTGAATGTCTTTTTCCGTGCCGAAAACCGCCTCTTTAAAAGTCAAATTCAAGTCGTAGCGAATGTTCGCGCCGTCCCGCGGAGCCTTGGCCTGGTTGCCTCCGGAAAAGTTTGCGCTGAATCCGCCGCCAAACATATCGAACAAATCGCCGAAAATGTCGCCGAAGCCGCCGCTAAATCCGCCACCTCCGGAAGCGTAATCGTTCTTAATGCCCTCTTCGCCGTAGACGTCATAGGTTCGGCGCTTGGTTTCGTCACTTAAAACTTCGTAGGCGAGATTCACCTCTTTAAATTTACGCTCCGCCTCGTCGTCCCCCGGGTGCAAGTCCGGATGGTATTGCTTTGCCTTTTTTCGGTACGCTTTTTTAATTTCTGCTGCCGTGGCGGTGCGCTCGACCTCCAGTATTTCGTAAAAATCTCTCATGAAAACCACCTCTTTCTCTCCGCTCAAATAGTATTATCATATCGTATCTCCGGCGACTTTAAAAGATTGAATAATAAAAAAAGAGCACCGAAGTGCCCTTTTTACCCAAGTGATTATTGTTCATCGTCGTCGACGACTTCGTAGTCGGCATCGACCACATCGTCGTTCGCTTTCTCTTCGGCGCCTTGTTCATTTGCTTGTGCTTGGGCTTGTTTATAAAGTTCTTCCGATACCGATTGGAAGGCCGTTTGAAGTGCTTCCGTCTTCGACTTAATGGCATCCAAATCGTCGGTGTCCTTGACGCTCTTTAAGTCTTCGATCGCGTCTTCCACTTTCTTCTTATCTTCGTCGGAAATCTTTCCGTCCACGTCTTTCAACGCATTTTCAGAGGCGTAGATGACGGAGTCGGCGTTGTTCTTGATTTCGATCGCTTCTTTTTTCTTCTTGTCTTCTTCGGCGTGAATTTCGGCTTCACGCACTTTTTCTTTGATTTCGTCTTCCGTCAAGTTGGAAGAAGAAGTGATGGTGATGTGTTGTTCCTTGCCCGTGCCCAAGTCCTTGGCGCTGACATTTACGATGCCATTGGCATCAATGTCGAAAGTGACTTCGATTTGCGGTACGCCGCGGCGCGCCGGCGCGATACCGTCCAATTGGAAGCGACCCAAGGTGACGTTGTCTTGCGCCATTTGGCGTTCCCCTTGAAGAACGTGAATGTCGACGCTCGTTTGATTGTCCGCTGCCGTCGTAAAGATTTGGCTCTTCTTTGTGGGAATGGTGGTGTTACGTTCAATTAGACGGGTGGTGACGCTTCCCATGGTTTCAATCCCCAAGGACAAGGGCGTAACATCTAAGAGGAGCAGGTCTTTTACGTCACCGCTCAATACCCCCGCTTGAATGGCGGCTCCTAAGGCAACACATTCGTCCGGGTTGATGTCTTTTTGGGGTTCCTTGCCGATCAAGGTCTTAACCAAGTTTTGTACGGCGGGAATACGGGTAGATCCGCCAACCAAAAGGACTTTGTCAATGTCTGATGCAGAGAGGTTCGCATCTTTTAACGCTTCTTGTACGGGACCTTCGGTTTTCTTCACCAGGTCTGCCGTCAATTCGTCAAATTTCGCGCGGGAAAGATCCATATTCAAGTGCAAGGGGCCTTCTGCCGTAGCGGTAATGAAGGGCAGGTTAATGTTGGTACTCATCGTGGAAGAAAGTTCTTTCTTCGCCTTTTCCGCCGCTTCTTTCAACCGTTGCAGGCTCATTCGATCGGCCTTTAAATCTACGCCGTTTTCTTTCTTGAAACTGTCGGCGATCCAATCAATGATCTTTTCGTCGAAATCGTCGCCGCCGAGCTTGTTATTTCCTCGCGTAGACTGCACTTCGAAGACGCCGTCGGACAGTTCCAAAATAGATACGTCGAAGGTGCCGCCGCCCAAGTCGTAGATCATGACCACGCTGGAGTCTGCATCCTTATCTTCTCCATAAGCGAGAGCAGCCGCCGTAGGTTCATTGACGATCCGCTTAACGTCGAGGCCGGCAATACGTCCGGCGTCTTTCGTCGCTTGACGTTGGGCGTCGGTAAAGTATGCGGGAACCGTAATGACCGCTTCGGTGATCGTTTCTCCTAAATAACTTTCAGCGTCAGATTTTAATTTTTGTAAAATCATGGCCGAGATTTCTTGGGGCGAGTATTCCTTGCCGTCGATGGTGACCTTGTGATCACTTCCCATGTGGCGCTTAATGGATGCCACCGTTCTGTCCGGATTGGTGATCGCTTGCCGTTTCGCCGTTTCCCCTACGAGACGTTCGCCGTCTTTCGTAAATGCTACGATGGACGGGGTGGTTCGATTGCCTTCGATGTTCGGGATAATCGTCGATTGACCGCCTTCCATAACGGCGACGGCCGAGTTTGTCGTTCCTAAGTCAATACCAATAATTTTTGCCATTTTGTTTCCTCCTAAAATGTACGTATTTTCTAATCTATTTTATTTTGAGACCTTGACCATAGCCGGTCGAATGACGCGGTCTTTGAGCTTGTAGCCCTTCTGCAACACGGCGATAACGCGGTCGGCTTCCACGCCTTCCTTTTCTTCGGTCATAACGGCGTGGTGCAAACTCGGATCGAAAGGTTCATCCAGCGCTTCGATCTCCACAATGTCGTTTTTTGCCAGTTCCGATCGGAACTGATCGGCGATCATCCGCATACCTTCATAAAACTTTTCGTCCTTTACGTCGTCTGTGGCGAGGGCGCGCTCGAAATTGTCGAGAATCGGCAGAATATCCAAAGCTAATTTTTCCATCCCCAACAGATGCATCTGCTGTTTTTCCTCGCCGCTGCGCCGTCTAAAATTGCTGTAGTCCGCTTGAAGACGCATACAGCGATCTTCCAATTCCTTGATACGTTCGTCCACTTCGGACGCATCTCCTTGGGCGGTTTCTTCCGCTTCGACTTCGTCTGTCCCCTTCGTATTGTTCATTTCTTCCGTCGGATCCATGTCCTTCGGTTCATCATTTTTTACTACCACTTTTCACCTCAACGTTCTTTTCCCAAGTCTTTTCGACAATGCGTCGGTAAATGCCATCAGGGAATTTGCCGACTTTTTGTAGTTCATCCGCATCGGCCCGATCAATGCGATCCCGCCCCGATCGGTTCCGTTCATGGGATACATTCGACTGATTAAACTGTTCGCCTGCATGGTTTCTTCCTCATTTTCCGAGCCGATGCGAAACCGAATGGCTTCGTCGTTGGACAGAGGATGGAACAAACGCAGGAGGTTGGCTTTGTCGTGGACGTAATCCATCATTGCTTTCATACGCCCGGCATCCTGAAATTCCACGTAACGGAATAAGTGTCCGACACCCGCCATAACCACATCCACCTCTTCCACGGCGTGGATCACACCGGAGAGAATGTCCGTCATCTGAAGAACAAAGCGTTCATAACGGATTAAATCGCCGGAAAGAACGAACTTCACTCCGTCGATGGCATCAAAAGGCGTGCCTACGAAGGCATCGGCAAGGACGCTTGCCACATAACGCAGCTCGTCTTCCTCCGCGCGAAAGCCCAGATCCATCATGCGCTTCACCACAACCCCGCGGTCGCCGACGATTAAAAGCATAACCACGTGATCGTTTACCGGAATCAGATCCAGGTATTTGAGCTTGCGGTCGCTTTTTCTTGGCGTCATAATGAGAGCCAAGTTCTCCGTGTAATCGGCCAAGGCCTCTACGGCCGCAGAATAAAAATCCCTCGATCCGTAGAGCTCCATAGGCATGGCGTCTTCGAAATAGTCCACGAGGGATTTCGGATAGTCGATCTCGGGAATCAATTCGTCAACATAAAATCGATAAGCGCCTTCGGACGGGATCCGCCCAGCGGAGGTATGGGGCTTTTCCAAAAGACCCAAATCTTCCAAATCGCTCATTTCATTCCGTATGGTCGCCGACGAAACGGCGAGGGACGGTGACTTCGAAATAGTGCGACTGCCGACGGGTACGGGGGATGCGATGTAGGACTCGATAATCAAATTTAAAATATCTATTTTTCTCTTATCCAATCGTCCACCTCCCTTTCCGCATTAGCACTTCGTTTGTTCGAGTGCTAATCGCTTATGGTTTAAGTATACCACGGTTTTAGCACTTGTCAAGTACGATTGCTAAAAAAAGATTCTTCTTTCGAAGAATCTCCTTTCTACTCCGGCAGACGGAAAAAATCCAATTCTACTCGATTGGCCAGGTCTCTGCCCTTTTCCGTTAAAACCACGTGCTCCCGCTCGATATGCAAAAGGCCCTCCGCCTTGTTCTTATCAATGGCGTCTTTGTATACCGCCTGAAATTCGCCGCCGGACGGAAGCGTCCCATATAAAGGGATACCTTCATTCAGCCTTAGCCCTAACATGGTGTATTCGTTATCTCGATCCAAAGGCGACAGCATCTCTTCTTCTGCAATGGGCGCCTCCTCTTGAGCGAGCATGGCTTCATAGTCCGCCGTGTTTCGCACATTACTGTAGCGCCTTTGGTTTAAGTGACCGCTGGCGCCGGGACCTACGCCCACGTATTCGCCCAGATGCCAATAGTGTATGTTGTGTGCACACGGATGCCCGCCCTTTTCGAAGTTGGAAATTTCGTAGCGGTTGTAGCCCAAGGCGGCGAGACCTCGTCCATAGGCGTGGACGTGCGCCCGGTCGATTTCTTCCCGCAAGACCTCCTCCTTACCGTAGCGGCGATAAAAGGGGGTACCCGGCTCTACAATAAGGCTGTAAAGGCTGACGTGTTCGGGCGCGAGGTTTTCAATAAGGGCGAGGCTCGCCGCCACATCGTCCATAGTTTCCGTGGGGACGGAGGAAATAAAATCCAGGTTCACATTTCTCGCTCCTCCCTCCCTTAAATGGCGAAAGGCATCGAGCCCTTTCTCTACACTGTGAATGCGCCCCATCACCTTTAGAAGACGGTCGCTGCCGCTTTGTACGCCCATGCTGAAACGATTTATCCCGCCGACGATGAGCTCTTCCACCCGAAGAGAAGGAACACTTTCAGGATTGCACTCCAAGCTTACTTCGGCCTCCTCTAAAACATACGGCCGGATTCGATCCAAAATTGCAAGAATTCTGTCTGTCCCTAGTAGAGAAGGTGTGCCGCCGCCAAAAAAAACCGTGCCTACGCCGCGGCGCAGAACGCCTCGATAAAGGTTGATTTCTTTCATTAAAGAGTCCACGTAGGCATCAAAAGCGCCCTCGCCCTGTCCGGGCAGAGAATAAAAATCGCAGTAGTCGCACTTTTTTTCGCAAAACGGCACGTGCACGTATAGTCCCAAAGAATGATTCATAAAACCTCCAAAAAAACGGACCGCCGCGGGTCCGTCTTGTTATTTGTCTTCGTCGTATTTGAGAACGGCCAAAAAAGCTTCCTGAGGCACCTCTACGTTGCCGATGGCACGCATCCGCTTTTTCCCTTCTTTTTGTTTTTCCAGAAGTTTTCGCTTTCTGGAAATATCCCCGCCGTAACACTTGGCCAACACGTCTTTTCGCACGGCGCGAATTGTTTCTCGGGCGATGATCTTGGAGCCGATGGCCGCTTGAATCGGCACGGCAAATTGATGGCGCGGAATAACGCCCGTCAAGCGTTCGCAAATTTTCCTTCCCCGCTCGTACGCCTTGTCTTTGTGCACGATTAAAGAGAAGGCGTCCACCAGTTCTCCGTTGATGAGAATGTCCATTTTCACCAATTCGCCCCGCTCGTAACCGATGAGTTCGTAATCGTAAGATGCATAACCCCGAGTCTTGCTCTTTAACGCATCGAAGAAATCGTAGATAACTTCGTTTAAGGGCATTTCGTAGGTAATGACCACGCGAGTCTCTTCCAAATAATCCATGCTGACGTAGCGACCTCGGCGATCTTGGCACAGTTCCATAATCGTTCCCACGTACTCGGTAGGCGTCATAATCTCCGCCCGCACAAAGGGTTCTTCCATGTACTCGATTAAGGTGGGGTCGGGCAGATTCGACGGATTTTGAATTTCGCTCATTTCGCCGTCCACCGTGTGCACCCGGTAAATGACCGACGGCGCCGTAGTAATAATATCCAGGTCGAATTCCCGCTCCAGGCGTTCCTGAATAATTTCCATATGCAGGAGACCTAAAAAACCGCAGCGGAAGCCAAAACCCAAGGCGACCGACGTTTCCGCATCGAAAACCAAGGCGGCATCGTTCACCTGTAGTTTTTCCAGCGCATCCCGCACGTCGGAATAAGATTCTCCTTCCGCAGGATAAATCCCCGAGTACACCATGGGCACGACTTTTTTATAGCCGGGCAAGGCTTCTTCCGGGGGATTTTTCGGATCGTAAATCGTATCGCCAACTCGAGCTTCTTTGACATTTTTAATGCTCGCGGTAATGTAGCCGACATCGCCCGCACGCAACTCTTTTAGCGGAATGCTTCCGTTGGCATTGACGCCTACTTCCACCACTTCAAATTCTTTTTCCGTGGCCCACATTTTGATTCGATCCCCGGCTTTCACTTTGCCGTCGAAGACGCGCACGTAGCACACCACGCCCCGATAACTGTCGTAAATGGAGTCGAAGATCAGCGCCTTTAAGGGACCCTTTTCATCCCCCGAAGGGGCGGGAATAGTATCGATAATAGCGTCGAGAACATCGTCGATGCCGATGCCATTTTTTGCACTGATAAGCGGCGCCTGCTCCGTATCCAATGCGAGAATATCTTCGATCTCCTTTTTCACTTCTTCCGCACGGGCCGAAGGCAAGTCGATTTTATTAATCACCGGAACCAGTTCTAAATCCTGATCCATGGCCAAGTACACATTGGCCAAAGTTTGCGCCTCCACACCTTGGGTACAGTCCACCACGAGAAGCGCCCCTTCGCAGGCGGCCAGGGAGCGGGAAACTTCGTAATTAAAATCCACATGACCCGGAGTGTCGATTAGGTTTAAAATGTATTCTTCCCCGTCTCGCTGGTAGATCAGACGCACCGCTTTTAATTTAATCGTAATGCCCCGCTCCTTTTCCAGCGCCATGGAATCCAATACCTGTGCGGCCATTTCCCGTTCCGTGAGCATCCCCGTCTTTTCTATGAGCCGGTCGGCCAAGGTGCTTTTTCCATGATCGATATGGGCGATAATGGAGAAATTTCGAATATTTTTTTGTCGATCGGTCATAAATCCTCCTCTATGCGTCCCTTACTTTGCGAAAACCGTAAACTTCGAAAAGGGATAATAGCGCAGAGCCGCTCGAGAACGAATATGTTTCTTCTCCACCGGACCGAAGTAACGGCTGTCGATGGACATACCCTCTTGACGGTTATCCCCCATGACGAAAAATTCGCCCTTCTTTAAATCCCAAGCCTTCTCCTGATAAATCCCCGTCGCCACGCCTGGATGGGTATACTCTTCCTTCAAGGCGACGCCGTTTACGTACACCTTGCCGTCTGCAATTTGAATATGATCCCCCGGAAGGCCGATGACGCGCTTAACGTATTCCTTTCCGGAATCGTCGGGGGCATCAATAATAACGATGTCACCTCGTTTCGGATCAGAAAAGTAATTAGGAAAGACCAGACAAATCATCCGCTCCCGCTCGTGCAAGGTTGGTTCCATGCTTTGGCCGATAACCATGGTTGTATTAAAAATAAAATGGCGGATCACTATGGCCAAAAGCACCGCCGTAATTACAATTTTTATCATATCGACCGCCGTTGAAGACGATTTTTCTTTTCCCTTCAAAATGTTCCCCTTTCTTAAACCTGACTATACATTTTACCACAAACGAAAATTTTCTACATCTTCTACATCTTTTCGGAACTTCCCCCTTCGCTTTCTTGCAAAAGTAGAGCCCTTGTGGTAAAATTCTACGAGTTAAGGTATCCGAAGGGATAAAATCACAGTCGGAGGTGAATCATGGCAAATATTAAATCCGCTATTAAGCGTATCGGCACGACGAAGAAAGAAACGTTGCGCAATAAATCCGTTCGAACCGGCATTAAGACGTCCGTTCGCAAATTCGAGGAAGCGCTCGATAAAGGCAATGTCGACGAAGCGAGAGATCTCCTCCGCGCTGTCGATAAGAAATTGAAAAAAGCGGCATCGAAAAATGTTATTCATAAAAATGCGGCCGCTCGTCGCATGAGCCGTTTAACGAAAAAACTCAATCGCGCCAACTAAAGCAAAAAACTGAAAACACGTGTTTTCAGTTTTTTTATTGCTTTTATTTTTTTATTCTCTCAACATAGAAAGGAGCAACGTCTCCAACACGTCCCGATCCGTAGCCGATGTGCTTTTCATACGCAGCTCCTCGTCTAAAATCAGCCGGTAGTGCTTTTTTAATTGCTCTTTCCTATAAGCGCCGCTCTGTGCGGCTATTTTTTTTCCCTCGTAAGGTTTCACACCCATCAATCGAAAGATATCTCCATCGGTTCTACCCGTCTCCTTCATGGTTTTGTAGTATAACAGGTTGCCCGTTTGCCGCGCAATCATATACAAAATCCGCCCGGCCGGTTCCTCTTTCGCTTCCAATTCGTCCAAGATCGTGAAAAGCTTCGTCGCGTCCTTTCGAGCAATAGCGGCGAGCAAATCAAAGACGGTCTCCGCGGAAAACGGATCTAAAAAGGCATCTACGGCCTCGAAGGTAATCCCGTCGGTACAGACGCCGACGATTTGATCCAAGGTATTTACCAAACCTTGCAAGTCGCCGGTGAACTGCCTATCTTCGTAGCCCGACAATTGTATAAAGTGTTCCAAAACATCGGCTTTAATGCGGCGGCCACGCTTTTGCAAATGCCCGGCCAGGTAATTGCGCAGACTCCGTCCTTTAATCCGCTCCATGGCGATTACACGATGGGCCTTATCGAATCGCTTATAGAGCTTTTGCGTCTTTTTTATAGGCGTTTGCGTTTCCATCAAAAGCAAAATGGTGGATTCCGGAATGGAAAACACCGCGTCTAAAAAGGGATCCAAGGAAGGATCCCCGCTGAGGACGCCGGCGTCTTTTACCACGACGAGCCGCTTTTCGCTCATAAAAGGTAGAGTGTTTGCTTTGGCTAAAATCTCTTCCGCATCTCCCGTAACCACATCGTAATTGAAATCCGCCGTCATGGGATCCACATATCTTTTTTCTATTTGTTTTCGCTTTTCTTCCATACCGAACTTTTCTGGTCCCCACAGAAGATAGGCTCCTTTGTAATCCACTGATTCCATTGATCGTCTCTTTTCTTAAAATAATTTGCGCCAAAATACCCCATACCAGCTAAGCCTACCATGGAGACGACAAAAAAGATACCTTGCCCCATGGAAAGCGTCTCCGGATGAAAGACAGACAACCGTACTTTTCCCTTTTGAAAAGATATCGTAATCGCCCCGTCTTTCGTCTGTACGTAGGGAATGCGGTGCGCCTTTAAGCGACGCAATACCTCTTTGTGAGGGTGACCGTAGGCATTATTCTCCCCAGCGGATATTATGGCGAGGCGCGGCCGCACGGCCTCTAAAAATTCGTCGCAACTGGATGTCTTCGATCCGTGGTGGGCAAGCTTCACCACAGTCTCCTCGCCGTCCAAATCCTTAAGCAACCTTTTTTCCTGTTCTTTCGGCAAGTCGCCGAGAAATAAAACCCTACCTCCATCAGAGGACAGCTCCATCGCCATGGACAAGGCGTTACCTTCTTTTCCATAAGGGGGAAAAATCTTCATTTGCCACCCCTTCATGGGAAACACCCCCTGAATGGAGCGAATTTCTCCCGCTTTCTCCATGATCTCCTCGTACATAGCGCGGTCTTCTGCACTGCCCGGCTCCGGAGCGTAAATTCCTTTCATCTTATACGTCTTTGACAGAGTAAAGACTCCGCCGGCATGATCCGCGTCGTAGTGGGAAAGAAACACGCCGTCGAGGGTTCCTACGCCCTTCGTCCGCAAAAAAGGCACCACGTAGCGAGCTGTAGGATCTCCGCCGAGGCGGCTGCCTCCCGTGTCGATGAGCCCGCGGAAATCTTTTCCTTCCACATAGGCACAGTCTCCTTGTCCCACATAAAGTTGCGTCACAGAAAGATCGGGGCGCAGAAAATAACTCCACCCCGCGACAATGCACCCTACAAAAAGAGCCTGAATCAACAATAAGCGTCCGGCCTTTCGGCGAAGCCTCGAAAATGGAAACTTCAAAGCTAAGTATAGCAC
>JAEXBU010000011.1 GCA_023393815.1 Bacillota bacterium
GTGCTATAATGCTAAGTAATGGATCTAACGAATAAATAGGAAAGTGAGCGTTATGAAATTTACTGATCACAACAATTACACCCTGCTGGCGGATTTTTACGAATTCACCATGGGCAACGGGTATTTCGAAAACGGCATGGGAGATGAAATCGTCCACTTCGATATGTTCTTCCGCTCCGCGCCGGACGATGCCAGCTACGTCATTTTAAGTGGTTTGGAACAACTCATCGAATACCTGGAAAACTTGAGCTTCGACGAAGAAGACATTGCCTTTTTGCGGTCCAAAGGGATGTTCAGCGAAGCCTTCTTGGATTACCTGGCCCACTTCGAATTCACTTGCGACGTGCGAGCCATTCCCGAAGGCACCGTAGCCTTTCCCACAGAACCTTTGGTGACCGTCCGCGGCCCGGCCATTCAAGCCCAACTCGTAGAAACGATGGTTCTTCTTACCATCAACCACCAAACTCTAATTACCACCAAGGCCAACCGCATTTGTAAAGCCGCAAACGGCCGCACCGTCACCGAGTTCGGTTCCCGCCGCGCCCAAGGCTACAGCGGTGCCAACTTAGGGGCCCGCGCCGCCTACATCGGCGGGTGCAACGGCAGTGCCAACACCTTGGCCGAACAACTTTACGGCGTGCCCGCCTTGGGTACCATGGCCCACAGCTGGGTGCAAATGTTCGACGAAGAAATCGACGCCTTCCGCGCCTACGCCAAAGTCTACCCCGACAGCTGTTTCCTTTTAATCGACACCTACGACGTGTTGGATCAGGGACTTCCCAACGCCATTCAAGTCTTTAAAGAACTTCGAGAGGCGGGCCACGAAGGCCGCGGCGTGCGCATCGACTCCGGCGACATCGCCTACCTGAGCAAGCGCTGCCGAAAGATACTGGACGATGCTGGATTTCCCGACGTGACCATTATGGCCTCCAACTCCCTGGACGAATACGTCATCGAAGACCTTCTGAAACAGGGTGCCGAAGTCGACTCCTTCGGCGTCGGCGAACGGTTGATTACCTCCAAGAGCCACCCCGTCTTCGGCGGCGTATACAAACTCGTGGCTACGGAAGATGACGGGGAAATCAAGCCCACCATTAAAATTTCCGAAAACGTGTCGAAAATCACCACCCCCGGCGTAAAAGACATCTTCCGCTTCTACGACAAGGAGCAGGGAAAGGCCATCGCCGACGTTTTGGTCGTCAAAGGCGAAAAAATCCCCGAAGACGAATACGAAATCTTCCATCCCCTCTTTACCTGGAAACGCAAAACCCTGAAAAACTACGAAGTGCGTTCCCTGCTGGAAGACATTTATATTGGCGGAAAACTCGTCTACGAAAGCCCCTCCTTGGAGGCCATTCGCGAAAAAGTACAGCGAGAACTGGCGAGCCTTTGGGACGAAGTAAAACGTCTGAACTCGCCGCAGGAATACTTCGTCGACTTAAGCCCCAACCTTTGGAAAATCAAAGACGAGCTTTTAAAAAAACACAACTCCAATTAAACAAAGCCCGAGGGCTGACCCCATCCGACGACATCGAGTAAGTATTTTGCTTACTCGATGTTTTCGTACCTATATTTTTTTGTCTCTTCCTTTTCATCCACGCATTTCTATTTTCCCGGTGTTTGCAAATACGGATCGAATTTTCTATATAGATTATGACGTATAACACTTAATATGTATAGGAAATTGCAATGCAATCAAAGTTTTCGTTGTCTTCTATTTTGGAAGTGTGCTAAGTTGATAGGGAAGAATCTATAGATGGAGTTGAAATCGTGATTGAAGTAAGCCATGTAAGCACACGATACGGAGAGAAAAAAATCCTTGACGACATTTGCTTTCAGGTCAATGAAGGCGATGTTTTCGGCATCATTGGCAAGAGTGGATCCGGAAAGACGACATTGCTGGACTGTATTTCTGGACTGAAAGATATCGAGGAAGGAAGCATCCTTATCGACGGAAAAGATATTCGCGCAAGGAATCAAAAAGACTCGCGCGCGATCCGAAAGGAAATCGGATTTGTCTTTCAACATTTTGCGTTGTTGTCTCGACGGAATGTACTTCAAAATATTGCATTGCCGCTCAAATGTTGGAACTATGACCATGACGAAATGCAAAAGCGCGCCCACCACTTAGCCGACGTGGTCGGTTTGGCCGATCACTTAGCGAAGCGACCACGAGAATTAAGCGGCGGCCAAAAACAGAGAGTCGCCATTGCGCGGGCGTTGAGTTTAACTCCGCGCTACATCGTCTGTGACGAGTTTACTTCGGCTCTGGATCCAGCCACTACACAGTCGATTTTAGACTTGATGCTCCGGATCCGGAA
Source organism: Bacillota bacterium (assembly GCA_023393815.1). Classification (GTDB taxonomy): domain Bacteria; phylum Bacillota; class Clostridia; order Tissierellales; family Peptoniphilaceae; genus Aedoeadaptatus. The sequence continues at coordinate 2,322 of JAEXBU010000011.1, forward strand.
GGAGCAACCTATTACGATTCTCTTGGTAACCCACGATATGGAAATTGCAAAAAAAATGTGTAATCGTGTCATTTTACTTGAAAACGGCGGAATCGTAGAATCGGGTACTCCAGAGAACGTGTTCAACGGTAAGTCAGCAGCGATCAATCGACTCTTAGGCGGTGAATCCTCCAATGTTTGAAAATACACAGTTAATGGAGTACTTCTCCAGTGTCATCCTTCCCGCATTGGCCGCGACCTTTAAAATCATGCTTTTTTCCGCTGCCATCTCCATGTCATTGGGTGTCCTATTCGGTGTCTTGCTCTTTATTACCGCTGCAGGAGGCTTGTGGGAAAAAACAATCCTCCATAAGGTTTTAGAAAAAATCACCGATGTTCTGCGCGCCTTTCCCACGATTATTTTAATCGTGTCCATCGCCCCCCTCACGCGAGCAATCGTCGGCACCGCGGTCGGTTCCGATGCGGCGATTGTCGGCATCAGCTTTGTATGCACGCCCTTTGCCGCTCGTATGATTGAAAATGCTTTACAAACGGTGGACCCCGCTATGATCAAGGCGGCGCAATCCTTCGGTGCAAGCACTGTGCAAATTGTATGTCGCGTCCTTTTGGTGGAGGCTCTGCCGAGTATCGTCTCAAACTATACGATTCTTTTCATCAATATGCTTAATGTATCGACTATCGCCGGTGCCGTCGGTGCCGGGGGATTAGGCGCCGTTGCGCTCACTTACGGATACCAGCGTTTTGATTACGGCATTATGTATTTTATTGTATTCCTATTGCTTGTAATCGTACTCGCCATTCAAGGAGCGAGCACCCTGTTGTATAAGAAACTGAAGTAGGAGGTTCTATGAAAAAGACATTCGCATTACTATCGTTGGTAATCTTAGGTATGCTGTCCATTGCCGCATGCGGAAAAAAGGAAACTTCGGCATCAAAAGATGTGATCCGAATCGGAGGCACGTCTATCTCGCAAATATATTATGATGCGTGCAAAGAAGACTTTGAAAAGAAGGGCTACAAAACCGAATTTGTCCCCTTTGACGCGAATCCCGTGGTCTTAGAAGCGTGTAACAGTGGCGATGTAGATATCTCGATCGGCCAACACTTGAAATTTGTCGAGTCCTTCAACCAAAACAAAGGGGGCGACTTAACCATGGCGAAACCCTATGTATTCCATACGGGAATCGGTTTGTACTCCGAAAAATACGATTCCATCGACTCCCTCCCCGGAAATGCGAAAATCGCCGTTATGAATGACCCGATGAATGAAGATATCGCCATGCACATACTACAGGAAAACGGACTCGTCAAATTAAAGGAAGGGAAAGATTTATACACGAAAGCAGACGTCGCCGCCAATCCCAAAAACATCGATATCGTCGAAATGGAACAGGGACAAACCGTCACCGCTCTCGAAGATTTGGATGCAGCTTGCGTATTCTTTACACATATGTCGAGTGTCGGAAAAGATCCGACTTCCTATCTCGCACGGGATACGGTTATGATTCGCTACCCCATGGGGGTTATCGTAAAGAAAGAAAATGAACAGGCCCAGTGGGCGGTCGATTTCGCTGAAAGTATGCGCACAAAAGAAGCGCAGGAAAAAATTAAAAAGGAATTTCCCGGAGTATTTACTTTTTATAAAAGTGACGACGAGGCAAAGTAATGCGTGAATTTCTCGAACAAGTCGAAAAATTGTATGCGCTTTTGGATCTGAAATATCATGCCGTCGGTGTCGCTCTCATTGACGATACAGATTCGTATTGCGCACTTCCCGTAGAAGAGAGTAAAAATCCCATCAACTATTGCGGCGCGGTAAGAGCCGCTGCCTGCGGACACAGCTTGAAAATCCCCCGCGGCAAGTTTCGTTGCAAAAGTGCGGAACGCTTCTTCGGCATCGATCCCGTGGACTCCGCTAACGCGAATGGCGAAAATTGGTATCGATTGGGAATGTATTCCAACGAAAAAATTTCGTGTAATATTCGAAAAAGGCAGGTTCGCATCCCCGGCGAGCATTATGGCGTCGCCATAAAACCGCTGGAAGAATGGGAACACGTCCCGCAAGTGATCCTGATTTTCGATCTTCCTTATAATGTAATGCGCATCGTACAGGGATACAGCTATGTATTCGGCCAATCGGAAAAATTGAGAGTGCTGGGAAATCAGGCCGTTTGCTATGAATCGACGACCCTGCCCCTGATGACCGATGAAATCAATCTATCGCTCCTTTGTATCGGAACGCGCCACCGCGCCGGCTGGGCGAAAGAAGACCTGTCCGTCGGCATCCCCGGCGACAAATTTGCAGGCGTAATCGAAGGTTTGGAAAAAACCGCCAACATAATGGAGGGCGATGAAGACAAAAAACGCATTCAGTCCCGTTGGAAAGAATATTGGCCGCCTCTCGAT
>JAEXBU010000028.1 GCA_023393815.1 Bacillota bacterium
GGAGTGGGGAGGTATGCTTTCGCAGGGAAGAAGCTACATTCAAGACTATCCGCACATGACCGTCTTTCCGGGTCTCGCCATCGCCTTGACGATTTTCTCCCTAAATCTTTTCGGCGACGGCTTGAGAGACGCCTTAGATGCAACGCAAAGGGGTTAATATGTCGAAACTCATCGAATTTGATCATCTCCATACAACCTTTTATACGGATTCCGGGCCGGTTCATGCGGTAAACGGGGTGAGCTTCTCCATTGAGGAAGGCTCTACCACGGCCGTGGTGGGAGAGAGCGGCAGCGGGAAAAGCGTCACCGCCCTGTCTTTAATGGGTCTTTTGCCAAAACGCTACGGTAAAATTGAAAAAGGAGATATTTTCTACAAGGGCGAGAGCATACTGAATATGGAAGAAGAAGAACGGCGCGTACTTCGCAGTCGGGATCTGGCCATGATCTTTCAGGAGCCTATGACCAGTTTAAACCCAGCGCTGAAGATCGGGTTTCAGATTGAAGAAGTTTACCGACGGGTCATGGGCCTCTCCAAGGCGGAAGCCAAGAAAAAGGCCGTGGAGATGCTGGAAATGGTCGAGATCAAAGACGCAAAAGATAAGGCTCTGTCCTATCCCCATGAGCTGTCCGGCGGCCAGAGGCAACGGGTGATGATCGCCATGGCCTTGGCGTCTTCGCCGAAACTTTTAATCGCCGACGAGCCGACTACGGCGCTGGATGTAACCATTCAAAAAGAAGTATTGGAGCTTATGGAAAATTTGCAGCGGGAGACGGGCACGGCCATTATGCTCATTACCCATGACTTGGGCGTGGTGGCGCAAATGGCCGATCACGTAGTGGTTCTGTATGGCGGACGGGTCATGGAAAAATCCGATGTCTGCACGATTTTCGATCGGCCTTTGCATCCCTACACAAAAGGGCTTTTGCGGGCGCGTCCCACCCTCGAAAACCGGGGCGAAAAGCTTTATAACATACCGGGCAACGTGCCGCCGCCGTCGGAGATGGAAGGGCACTGTCCCTTTTACTCTCGTTGCGAAAAGCGCATGGATCTATGCGGTGAAAAAGTACCGGAGCTGAGGGAGCACCGACCGGGGCAATGCGTGGCCTGTTTCCTCTACGAAGGGGAGGCGTGCTGTGACTGATCTGTTGACATTGAATCACGTGGTGAAGAAATTCCCCGTGGGCAGGAAGACCTTGTTTTCGAAAGAGCAAAAGATGTTTACGGCTGTGGACGACGTGTCTTTTACTCTGGGCGAAAAAGAAACCTTGGGTATCGTCGGAGAAAGCGGAAGCGGAAAATCTACCTTGGCCCGTTGTATTTTGGGATTGTATCCCGACACGGAAGGCGAGGTTTTATATAAGGGAAGGGACGTGTTAAAGGTCGACGCCAAGGAGCTGAAATCCATTCGTCGAGACGTGCAGATGATTTTTCAAGATCCCTACAGTTCTTTGAATCCCCAGATGACCGCCGAGGAGATTGTCATGGAGCCTTTGGTGAATTTAGGGGGCGAGGATATACGACGAAAGGCGCAGGAGACGTTGAATTTATGCGGCTTGTCGAAAACCCATTTCGGACGTTACCCCCACGAATTTTCCGGAGGCCAGCGCCAACGGATCGGCGTGGCTCGGGCGTTGGTCGTCGAACCTACCCTTATTTTAGCCGACGAGCCCACTTCGGCGTTGGACGTTTCCATTCAGGCTCAGATCATCAACCTTCTGGAAGAGTTACAAGAGGAGCGAAACCTAAGTTACCTCTTTATTTCCCACGACATCGCCGTAGTGGAACACATTGCCGATCGCATCGGCGTCATGTACCGGGGAAAACTGGTGGAGATGAATGATCGGGATCGTATTATGCAAAATCCGCAAGACGATTACACGAAAAAACTCCTCTCGGCGGTGCCGCCGATGGATCCGCACTGTAAATAAAAAATGCACCCGCTTGCCGTAAAGTCGTTCAAAGAACGCGGCAGGTGCGGTGCATTTTTGTTTTGGGTGTGAAGCGTTTCGAATGCGTCCTGCGCCGAAGATGGGAATGGGCGAAAGGTGTGCAACCTGTCTCTTGCGGAGCGGCCGCGTCAATTTACGGGAAGATGCCGAAAGGTGCAAAGAAAAAGCGGCAGAAGGGCAGTACTTTTTTATTTTTGCGCCCTGTCTTTGTTGATGCCGGACAGGAGGGAGGAAATAAAGAAAAGCCCGAGAATTATCCAGTTCGTAGATTTACTGTAATAATCGCTGAAGTGCCAGCCGCCGTAGAGGCGGTGGGAAACGATAAAACTTGCGATGAGCTGAAGAATAAAAATTCCCAGTGTAATCAATAATGCCCATTTGAAATATTTCAATCGTATCACCTCGATGGTTTGTGTAGTAAAGAGAGTTGCAGGTTGTCGTAATTATTCCACAACGGCGATGTATCCGTCGGTACGCTTTTCCGTACCTCCTACATAGTGTTTTTGTCTGCGGTCGTAGAGGAGGTATTGTCCACGGCCCATGTCCAAATCGTGTTTGGGAATACGAACGTCGTGGCCGCGGGCGAGCATGGATTCGATGATGTTTGGATCGAAATCCGGTTCCATGACGACGGTTTTGTCCCCTGTCCACATAAAGCGGGGGGCGTCCAAGGCCGCTTGGGGATTTCTTCCGTAGGCCAACAGTTGCAGCAGTGTTTGCACGTGGCCTTGGGGCTGCATAAAGCCGCCCATTACGCCGAAAGCGCCGTAGGGGTTTCCGTCTTTGGTGAGAAAGCCCGGAATAATCGTGTGGTAGGGACGCTTGCCTCCGGCGAGTTCATTGGCGTGGCCTTCTTCCATGGAAAAATTCAACAGGCGGTTGTTTAGAGAAATTCCCGTTCCGGGTACGACGATTCCCGCACCGAAGCCGTCGTAGTTGGATTGGATCATAGATACCATATTGCCCTCGTCGTCGCCGATACAGAAGTAAACGGTCGATCGGTCCAAGGGATCGCCGTAGATCATGGTTTGCGCCGTCTCCGTAAGATTTTGCGCGCATTTTTTTGCGTAGTCGTCGGACAAAAGATCTTCTACCCGCACGTTCATAAAATCGGGATCGGCGATGCATTTAGCTCCGTCGGTCATGGCTCTTTTAATGGCTTCCGCCGTGTAGTGAATGGATGCTTCGTCGTCGGCCTTTAAGTCGAAGTGGCGCAAGATATTCAAGGCCATAAGGACGGTGATGCCCTGGCCGTTCGGGGGGAGTTCCCACACGTCGATGCCGTGGAAAGAGGTGGAAAGAGGCGCTACGGAGAGGGTTCTGTGATTTTTTAAATCTTCCGCAGTCATGGCGCCGCCATAATCCTGTAAAAAGGCGGCGATTTTTTTTGCGATGTCCCCTTCGTAAAAGCTCCGGCCGCCGTCTTCGGCAATCCGCCGCAGCGTACGAGCGTGATCGGGCAGGCGAAGAAGGCTTCCAGATTCGGGTGCGCGTCCTTTTCGAGAGAAGGTGGACCAAAAGCTGTCGTACAGTGAGCCGGTGCAGGCGCACCTTTTTTCGAATTCCATAGCCCACAGGCGGGCCACGGTGGGCGAGAGGATGAAGCCCTCTTCGGCGTAGCGAATGGCCGGGGCGAGGACTTGGCGAAAGGGCAGGCGACCGTGCTTTTTATGAATGTCTCGCCAAGCGCGTACGGCACCGGGTACGCCGACGCTTTCCACGCCGTACGGGGGCAGGGCGTCCAGTCCTTTGGCCTTGATCTTTTCCATGGATAGAGACGCGGGGCTTTTGCCGCTGCCGTTGTAGCCGTAAAGTTTTCCGCCTATGGAGACGATGGCGAACAGGTCGCTCCCCAAGCCGTTGCAGGTAGGTTCCACCACGGTTTGCGCCGCCGCCATGGCGATGGCGCCGTCCACGGCATTGCCGCCCGCTTCCAAAATTTTTCTCCCGGCGCCGGCGGCCGACGGGTTGGAGGCAAGGGCCATGGCGCGGCCGTAGGTAACAGTACGTTTCGATGGGTAGGGATAGTTGCGGTACAAAGCATTCACTCCTTTTCATCGAGTATAGTCCATTTTCTGCTTTTTGGCTAGATAAATGCGTAAAACAAGCCTTTTGACGGTAGCTTTCAATTGCAATACAGAATGGATTATGTTAGGATAGTAATGTTATTGATAGACAGTTTGGATCGGGGAGGTGGAAGTTTGACTACGTTTATCAGTGTAATCGTCGCCCTGTCGGCTTTGGCGGTCGTATGCGCCGTCGTCGTGCAGGAGTCCAATCAAGTGGGATTGGGTACCTTGGATGGCAGCTCGCCGTCGTCGGAATGGGGTTCCAATCGTGGGACGAGCCGCAAGGAAATGCTCAAGCGCATTACGGTCGTATCGTCGATTATCTTTTTTATTTCAACCGTTATTTTGGTCGCAATTACGCAATAATCAGGAGGAATTATGAATTATAATATTTTGCTTATTGCTCCCGTGGTTGGTGTGATAGCCATTTTATTCGGCCTGTACAAATCTTCTTACGTCGGTAAGCAAGATGCAGGGGATGAACGAATGAAAGAAATTTCCGGCTACATCCACGAAGGAGCGATGGCCTTTTTACAGCGGGAGTACAAGGCCTTGGTCGTCTTCGTCATCGTCTTGGCTGCCATCTTGCTCTTCGCCATCAACTGGCGTACGGCGGTGTGTTTCGTCGTCGGCGCCGTCTTTTCTGTACTCGCCGGCTACATCGGCATGAATACGGCTACCAAAGCCAACGTTCGTACCGCGAATGCCGCCCATAAGAGCGGTATGGGGAAAGCCTTGGATATCGCCTTCTCCGGCGGGGCCGTTATGGGTCTTGTCGTCGTCGGCTTGGGTATTTTAGGGATCTCTCTCTTCTACTTGTGGTTCGGCGATGCCGAAATCATTACCGGCTTCTCCTTGGGGGCATCGTCTATCGCCCTCTTTGCCCGCGTCGGCGGTGGTATTTATACAAAAGCGGCCGACGTCGGTGCCGACCTGGTCGGTAAGGTGGAAGCGGGTATTCCGGAAGACGACCCGAGAAACCCGGCTGTTATCGCCGATAATGTAGGCGACAATGTAGGCGACGTAGCCGGCATGGGCGCCGACTTGTTCGAATCTTATGTAGGAGCTTTGCTCTCCGTCATCACCTTGGGTTTTTTGGCTTTCCAAGATAAGGGGATTCAATACGGCCTTTCCATCGCCGTCATCGGCATTATCGCATCGATCATTTCCATGTTTTTCGTCAAGGGAGATAAGAATCCGCAAAAGGCGCTGAACATGGGTACCTACATCGCTTCCGGTGTGTCCATCGGCGTTTCCGGCATTTTCGCCAACATGATC
>JAEXBU010000019.1 GCA_023393815.1 Bacillota bacterium
TCGGGGCACAGGTGGCGATGAATGTCGCCTTCAAAGTCGTGGGCGATGCGATGGGCTCGCAAGTGGCCTTTGTCGACGGGCATTTTATGGGAGATAAGGCGATTGCGGGGCTGTTTTTACGAACGTCGATCGTGCTGGGCGGGCTGATGCTGATCGCTTCCGTGGTGATGTTTTTACGAAGCGCGGTAAGCCACGACAAAAAACTTTCCATCTCTTAAAATCGAAGTCGAAGCGGGATCCTACGGGATCTCGCTTTTTCTTACGGGAGAAAAGGGCGTAAAAAATCGAGTAAGCCAAAAAGCTTACTCGGGTATAAAAAGGATTTTTTGAAGGTGTGATTATTTTACTTTTTTTATTTCCGCAATGCCTTCGAGCAGTTTGTCCAATCGATCGATAGGAATTCCTGCCATCATTTCGTCCGGTTTCCACAAGGCGAGGCTTCTCGTCGAAGGGCAAAGTAGGGACAGATGGATTTTCCCGCTCAGATAGGGCGTCGCCGTAATTTCGGAACAAACCCCTTGCATGGCGGCGATGTTCATATTCAGGCGTTCGCCGTCTTCGTAGAGAGAACCCTGGGTCAGTCTCATAATGGACAAAGGGCGCCCTATGACGATACAGATATCGGGCTCGGAATCGAAGGTTTCGAGAGGGGCGATGCCGATGCCGTACATTTCGATGCCCTTCGAGGGAAATGCGCGTACCTGATTCCAAACTTTTTGGGCGATTCCCCGGGTTTTATAGAGACCATAGGAATAGTAGACGCGACCGGAACGAATGGGTTGCGACGGTTGTTCCAGACCCAACGCGGTAGTAGCGCCGTCGCAGTAGTGATTTTCGAAAGTAGTTTTTACAGCCAGTCCTGTGCGCGATGCCTTTTCCACATAGACACAGTAGGCCATTTTATAATCGCAAGGGGAAAGGGAAGATTGATGGTACTCCTCTTCCGTGTAATAGAATTGGATACCTACCGGTTGTCTTTTGAGTTCGAGCAAATCGTACAGACGACGGGCATGGCTTTCGTTTCGTTCTTTGTAGTGGATAGGGGCGGTGTGAGTGGAATTTTTGTATACGGGCATGGGAAACCTCCTCTTAAAACCGCGGGCGATGGCATCCGCGGATGCCGATAAAAATTTTTTCTAAAGTTGGAGAGCATTTTCCGAGGAATCCTCGCCTGCACTTTCTCGAGACCGTGGCGGCAAAAAAGGTAGCGCGGGAAAGGTTTTTTATATACAAGTAGTATAACACAGAATGCGTCGGCGCGTTTTTTTGACCGCGTGTTTCGCTCTCCTGCTATAATAAGAGTGTAGGTTCTTCGGATTAAAAGGGAAGTTGTTTGCGACACACGGTCCCGCCACTGTAAAAGCCGAGATGCCCATTCACTTTACGGGAAGGGTGGAGCGTCGCCAGAGGCTCGAAGTCAGGATACCTGCCTATGGAAAAATTTCTTCACGAGGTATGGAGTGGTCCATACAAGATTAGGAGGTCTTTATGAAAAAGATACTGCACGTCTTGTTGCTCGCGGCATTCATTCTCTTAACCGCCTGTGGCGGAGGGGATCAAGTCGCCAAGAATGAACATAACAATCAGGCCCCGGCCAATACGAGTGCCGAGGCGGAGAAAAAAGATGATTATTACCCGGTGACCATCGAGGCGGTAGACGCCGAGGGAAATCCCGTTAAGGAAACCTTCGACAAAGAGCCGGAGCGGGTCGTAGCCGTGTATCAATCGGCCATTGAAAATATGCTCGCCCTCGGCCTGGAAGACAAAATCGTTCTCGCCGGGCAACTGGACATCGACGTTAAGGACGAGTACAAAGAGGCCTTTAAAAAAGTTGCGTACGTCAAGGACGCCCCGTCGAAAGAAGCGGTACTCGCCGCCAAGCCGGACTTTATTCTCTCTTGGTCGTCGTATTTCGGCGACAAGACCTTGGGGGATGTAAAAGAGTGGCAAGAAAAGGGCGTGAACACATATATTTTGAAAAACAGCGGCGCCGTAGAAGTGGACAGTTTGGAAAACGAATACGACGATATCCTCCATCTGGGAAAGATTTTCCATAAAGAAAAAGAAGCCGATGCCATTGTGCAATCCATGAAAAATCGCCTGGCGGAAACGGAGAAGCTTCGAGAAGGGAAGGATCCCGTTAAGGCGGCGATTTTGGAAATCCAAGACGACAATCTGTTCCGAAACTACGGCGCAAAGACCGTAGGTGGGGAAATCGCCGAAAAGGCCGGCGCGAAACTCGTAATGGAAGAAGACCGTTTCGGCTCGGAAGCATTGCTTGCGAAAGATCCCGACGTGATCTTTGTGGTGTACTACGGAGAAGACAAGATCAAGGATAAAGAACTGGAACGCTTTACGTCCATGCCCGCGTTAAAGGGTCTTTCCGCTATTAAAAATAAACGCGTCTATCCCGTCAGTTTATCGGAAGTCTACGCCTCCGGCGTGCGCACCGCCGACGGCATCGACACCATGATCAAGGGACTGTATCCCGAATCATGAAGCGCTCGGTGATTTTTGCCGGTCTCAGCCTGTTCTTTCTCGCCTCCGTCGCCTGCGGTCTGTACTTGGGCTATGCGGATTTGAGCGTATCCGATCTTTTCGGCGCTCTCTTTCGAGGGGTGACGGGAAAGGGGGGCGAAGATGTCGCCTACGCCATCGTCATGGACATACGCCTGCCCCGGGTGCTCCTCGCCGTATTGACCGGCGTGGCTCTCGCCGTCTCCGGCCTCGTCATGCAGGCGGTGGTGGGAAACCCCATTGCCGATCCTTATATTTTAGGGATCTCCTCCGGGGCATCCTTGGGGGCGACGTTGGCCATCGTCTTGGGGCTCATGGGAGCGTTGGGTTCCGTGGCCGTAGGACTTTCGGCCTTTCTCTTTGCCCTTCTCACTTCCGCCGGGGTAATGGTCCTTTCTAGAATCGGAGGGCGGGTGACTTCCGAGAGGCTTATTCTCTCGGGTCTCGCCCTCTCCGCCGCAACCTCCAGCGTGGCCACGCTTCTGGTGTATACGGCGAAAAACAGAGACGCTCTTCGGGAAGTGAATTTTTGGCTCATGGGTTCCCTTTCCGGGGCGAAAATGCGTGAGATTCTGTGGATCGGGCCGATCATCTTCATCCTGTGCATATTTCTCGCCATCCAAAGCCGCAACTTGAACTTGCTCCTTCTGGGGGACGAGGTAGCCTACACCTTGGGCAAAGACCTGGCTAAGTTGCGCAGCGCCTACATTGTGGCGGTGTCTTTGCTCGTGGGCCTTGTGGTCTACACCTCGGGCACCATCGGATTCGTCGGGCTGATCGTGCCCCATATGGCGCGGTTTCTCTTGGGATCCAATCACCGTCACTTACTCCCCGGGGTCATGCTCCTCGGGGCGAGCCTCATGCTTTGGGCCGACGTGGCGGCGAGAAACGCCCTTCCCGCCGGGGAACTGCCCACGGGCGTCGTGGTCTCGGTGGTAGGAGCGCCTCTGTTCGTCTACCTGATTGTAAAAAACAGTGGGGAGGCGCGGAGATGATTCATATGAAACACCTGTCCGTGGCCTACGGGAAGAAGTCGGTGATCGACGATCTGTCCCTCACCTTTCGAGACGGCGAGTTGGCAGCGCTCATCGGGCCCAACGGTTCGGGAAAGAGCAGCCTTTTAAAGGCCGTGGCGCGCATCCTTCCTTACAAAGGCGTCATTACCATGGACGGTGAAAATATAGAAAATATGTCGCGGAAGTGTTACGCCCGGCGGCTCGCCATGGTAGGGCAGTTTAACGAGATGGCCTTTGATATGCCCGTGTTGGACATGGTCTTAATGGGTCGCACGCCCTATAAAAGCCTTTTGGAAAAAGATACGAAGAAAGATCGGGCCATGGCCTTTGACGCCCTCGACGCCGTGGGCATGAGAAGCTACGCCGCCCTCTCGATACGGGCGCTTTCCGGCGGGGAAAAGCAGCGGGCGGTACTCGCCCGGGCTTTGGCACAGGACACGGACCATTTGCTCTTGGACGAAGCCACCAATCATCTGGATATTTACTACCGGTTGAAGTTGCTCTCCACGGTGAAAGCCACCGGCCTTACGGTGGTCGCTGCCCTTCACGATGTAAATCTGGCGCTGGCCTATGGAGAGCGGATCGTCGCCTTGAAAGGGGGGAAGATCCTCTTCGATACGACGCCGGGAGAAGTGACCCCCGCCATGATCGAAGCCCTCTATGCCACGCCGTGTACCATCCGATCCACGGAAGACGGACCCTTCGTTCTGTTTAAAACATTGTGAGAAAACCCTTGCCTTTTTTGCGGGGGGGTATATTGAATGTAACGAAAGATTTTAACGGAACAACGTGTCGGCGCGGCTAAGGTGCGCGTCGCAAAGGAGGAAGAAATGGATCGGTCGTTGGATTTAAAAATGGCGGCTTACGCTCTTTTGATCGGGCTTCTCGCCGCGGGTCTACGGAGTTTTTTGAAGCCCGTAATTCCAAACAATATCAGTCTCACCGTCGGCGGCATTCTTTTGGTATTGGCTTTGGTCTTGACCGTCGTCGAACTGCGCGGCCGTTTGGGCATGTTCTATGCCGTGGGTGAAAACTGGAAGGGAAGCGTCCTTTCAAACGGCGGCGCCATCACCGGCGTGGCGTGCTTTTTCCTACACACGGGAAGACTAAACGGTTTTCTCTGTGCGGCGGTTTTGGCCGCGGCACTCTTCGGCCTGCGCCGCATCTTGTTCAAGGCCATGAGCGCGGAATAAACGCATAAGCTATAGAGACAGAGGGACTCGGAAAGATCCGGGTCCCTTTTTGTGTCCGAAAATAAATGTAAACGGAAAAAATAGGACAGGCTGTTTTCTTTGTTTCACCAATTTATTGAAAGGCGGAGAAAAGAGCGCCGGGGGAAAATACTTTTCCTACCGGGCGCTCCTTTCCGGTTGAAACAAGGGGGGATTCCTCTTGCGGGCGAAAGGTTTTCACGAAGAGGAAAGGTATTGCGGCCTCCAAAAATGCTTTCATAATATGCCTCTATACCGAGATAAATGGCTAAATGAACGCATTGAATAGGATGTGGCAGTCCTTTGTTTATTTACAATGGCAACGCCAAGTTATATAATAATTGCGGAAGATAGGACAAAAATGAAAGGAGTGTATGGTGCGAAAACAAGTGGAACAATTACTTTCCCTCATGAAAGAACGGGGGATCGACGTTTACATCGTACCGTCCGAAGATTTTCACCAAAGTGAATATGTCGGCGAATTTTTTAAGGCTCGGGGCTACGTGTCCGGTTTTACGGGAAGCGCAGGCACTGTGGTTGCCACGGCTCGCGAGGTATGTCTTTGGACCGACGGACGCTATTTCCTTCAAGCGGACGAACAATTAAAGGGAAGCGGCATTCGTTTGCAAAAGATGGGTCAACCCGGCGTTCCAACGGTGGAAGAATACATAGACGACGTGTTGCCCGAAGGGGGAACCCTGGGTTTTGACGGAAGAACCGTTTCCGTTTCGGACGGCGCCGGATACGAAGCCCTCTGCGAAAAGAAGTGCGCCTCCATTGTCTATAATATGGATCTGGTCGGCGAATTTTGGACCGATCGGCCGACTCTTTCCGATAAGCCCGCCTTTTCGTTAGACGAGGCCATTACCGGGGAAAGCGCGAAATCCAAGCTCGAACGCATCCGAAACGCCATGAAAGACAAGGGCTGCGATACCCACATCGTCGCTTCCTTGGATGACGTGTGCTGGACGCTGAATTTGCGGGGCGACGACATTTTGTATTCGCCCATTCTTCTGTGCTACGCCGTCATCACCTTGGACGGTATGACCCTTTTTATCGATGAAGGCAAATTAAGCGACGCCATCAAAGAGGATTTACGGGCACTGAATGTAAGCCTTCGCCCGTACAACGCCATCTACGACGACGTGAAAGAACTTTCCGGCAAATCCATCCTCCTGGATCCCACGAAAATGAACTACGCCCTCTACGAAAATATTCCCAAAGGCAATACGCTCGTGGAAGCGCCGAATCCTTCCATCTTGATGAAGGCCATGAAAAACGACGTGGAATTGAAGAACATGGCCATCGCCCACGTGAAAGACGGGATCGCCTGGACCAAGTTTATGTATTGGTTGAAAAACACCATCGGAAAAGAAGAAATCACCGAAATCGGCGCATCGGACAAGTTAGAAGACTTCCGTAAGGAACAGGAAGGCTATATGTGGCCCTCCTTCGCGCCCATTAGCGGTTACGGAAAACACGCCGCCATCGTGCATTACGAAGCCGACGAAGAAAGCGACATTCCCTTGGAAGCGAAGGGGCTCTACCTTTCCGACACCGGATCTAACTTTATCGAAGGTTCCACGGATATAACGCGCACCATCGCCTTGGGCGAATTGACCGATGAAGAGGTGTTCCACTTTACCCTGGTCTTAAAGAGCCACTTGGCTTTGGCTATGGCGAAATTCCCCTACGGTGCCCACGGTTATTCCCTGGACTACGCCGCCAGAAAGCCCTTCTGGGACGAACATCTGGACTTTAACCACGGTACCGGCCACGGTATCGGCCAACTGTTGAATATTCACGAAGGGCCTACGGGATTCCGCTACAAGATCAACGTGGCGAAAAACGAACACCATCAAATCGAACCCGGCATGATTATTACCGATGAGCCCGGAATCTACATCGCCGAAAAACACGGCATTCGCACGGAAAACTGCTTAGTTGTCAAAGAAGACGAAGAAAACGAATACGGCAAGTGGCTGTATCTGGAGCCCATTACCCTGGTTCCCTACGATATGGACGCCGTGGACGTCTCTCTCTTAGATACGAAAGAAATCGCGTACTTGAACGAGTACAACAAACGCGTTTTCAAGACCATTTCTCCTCACTTGACCGATGAGGAAGTCGAATGGCTGAAAAAATATACAAAGGAAATTTAGGAGGAAATTATGGAAACTAAAACGAAAATGCCTTTCGGCTTTTACATCGTCTCCCTTGGTTTCTCCATGGAACGTTTTGCGTTTTATTCCGCAAAATGGTTGATGACGGTTATGATTGCAGCTGCCGTCGTCGATGGAGGCTTAGGAATGACGGATGCCGATGCGGCAAAAATCAGCGCCAACTTGGTCGCGATGACCTACATCGCTCCCCTGATCGGATCGATTATCTCCGACCGTTTTATCGGCGCCAGGTACTTGATCCCCGTGGGGATGATTCTTATGGGGGTAGGCTATTTAATCGGGTGGCAAGCGGATTCCGTCGCAATGATCAATTTGATGATCTTCGTCGTCTCCGTGGGAACCGGTTTGTTTAAACCCCAATCCAACGCCATTACCGGCCGCCTATTCAATGACCCGAAACTGTTGGATATGGCTTTTTCAACGCAATATTCTTTCGTTAATATCGGCTCCTTTATCGGAACCACCGTTATCGGCGTCTTGGCATTAAGCAAAGGGTATTCTTTCTGCTTCTTGGTTTGCGGTATCATTATGTTCGTCAACGCCGTCTGGTTTGTATGGGGTTGGAGATACTTGGGCGATGCCGGGAAGCGACCCTTCAAAGTGGATGAGAGAAAAGCTCTCGACGCCGAAGACGAAGAAAAAGAAGAACAACGTCCCTTGACTACGATAGAAAAGAAACGCGTCGGTGCTATCATTCTCGTATCCGCTTTCTCCACGGTGTTCTGGTTATTCTGGTATTTAGCGTATATGCCCGTGTACTTCCACTGGGCCGGCGACAACCCGGCAGCCAACTGGATGATCGGCAACTTCGAAGTCCCCACCGCTTGGTTCGACTCCCTGAACGCCCTGTGCTGTATTACCATGGGTCCCCTCTTGGGTGCATTCTGGGCTAAACGTGCTCGCAGCGCCAAAGGCGACTTTAATATGTTCCAAAAAACGTCCTTCGGCATGATGCTCTTAGGTCTCGCTTACGTCATCTTTGCCGTAGCAGACATCGCCCGAGGCGGCGGCCTCGCCAACCTCGGCTGGTTGATTGCATTCGGCATTACCCTGTCTTTAGGCGAAATGGTCTTCTCGCCCCTGGGAAACTCTTTTATCTCGAAATTCGCTCCGGCACGTCTTCTTTCGGTCATGATGAGTGTTTGGACCTTGGCGGTCTTTGCTTCCGCTAAGACCTACGGATACCTCTACGAGTTCACATTGAACTTCCCCTTCGCAAAGACCTACTTCGTTATTGCGGCCATCGCCATTGTCTGCGGTATCGTCCTCTTCGTCCTGAGCCCGAAATTAAACGGACTCGTCGTCGAAGACGATCACGAATAAGCGCGCCGCCTAGTGAATACTAGTGAATAGAAGTTCGCAAGCACTGTTTTATTGAAAGGAGCCCCACATGAATCAAGAACGTATCGATCGAGTCCTACAAGGCATGAAAGATAACGGGCTCGACCACATCATTATTTCCGATCCGGTAGCCATCTTCTACCTGCTCGGAAGAAAGATCGTTCCCGGCGAAAGAATGCTCGTCCTCTACCTTCACGTAGACGGCACGGCCAAACTCGTCATCAACGAACTCTTCCCTCAAGACGGCGACGTCGGTGTGGATTTGGTATGGTACAACGACATTGACGACGGCGTGGAAGTACTTTCCAAGTATATGGTCGAAGGAAAGACCATCGGCATCGACAAGAATTGGCCCAGCCACTTCCTGCTCCGTCTGCAAGAAATCTTCCCCGCTATGCGCTACGTCAACGGTTCCGTGATCGTCGACGACGTACGCCGGATTAAAGACGAAGAAGAAAAAGAAATCATGCGCGAATCTTCCAAAATTTGCGACGCGGTCATGGAAGAACTCATTCCCTGGGTCGTCAAAGGCCTTACGGAAAAAGAGCTCAACGCCAAGACCCGCGAACTCTTCGCGAAACATGGCGTAACGGAAATGTCCTTCGACCCGATCACGGCCTACGGTCGCGGCGGCGCCGATCCCCACCACGTAACCGACGACTCCAAGGGAAAACGGGGCGATTCCGTCGTCTTGGATATCGGCGGTTTTTACAAAGACTACGCCTCCGACATGACCCGCACCGTCTTTATTGGAGAAGTTTCCGACAAAGGTCGGGAAGTATATGAAATCGTCAAAGAAGCCAACCTGCGCGGCATCGCCGCCGCCAAGCCCGGCAACCGTATGTGCGATGTGGATGCCGCCTGCCGCGACTATATCGAGTCCAAAGGTTACGGAAAATACTTTACCCACCGCACCGGCCACTCCATCGGCTTGGAAGACCACGAAACCGGCGACGTTTCCTCGGCAAATGAAGCCGTTATTAAACCGGGACAAATCTTCTCCGTGGAACCGGGCATCTACCTTTTAGACGAAGGCATCGGCGTGCGCGTCGAAGATTTAGTTATTATTACCGAAGACGGCTGTGAAGTCTTAAATCACGTAACAAAGGATCTTATCGTCGTAGAGGAGGAGTAATATGGTAGCCGTAAAAGAAGGACGTATGCCCTTTAAAGGATTTGAAACCTACTACCGTATTACCCATCCCGATGGAAAAAAAGCCGCCCTCGTCCTGCTTCACGGCGGGCCGGGCAGTACCCACAACTATTTCGAAGGATTCGACAAACTCGCCGAAGCCATCGATCGTCCCATCGTCATGTACGACCAAATCGGCTGCGGCGAATCGGCCACTCCGGGGCACACGGAGCTTTACAATGCCGAGGTGTGGATGGACGAGCTGCAAGCCTTAAGAGAGCACCTGGGACTGGATCAAGTGCACCTTCTGGGACAATCTTGGGGCGGTATGCTCGCCATCTACTACATGATGGAGAGAGATCCGAAAGGCGTCCTTTCCATTGTTCTGGCATCCACCTTGCACTCCGCCGCCTTGTGGCGAGAAGAGCAGTGGCGTCGCATCTACCGCTTCATGTCCAAAGAAGATCGGGACGTCTTCAATCGAGCCGAAGCGTCGGACAAGTACGACGATCCGGCCTATTTGGAAGCGTTGGATCGCTTTATGGATATGTACTGCGGCCCTACCGTGGACGAAGACAGTCCGGAATACTTGAAGCGGGAGAAGAAAAACGGCGGCGAGGTGTATCTCACCGGCTGGGGCGCCAACGAATTTGGCCCCACCGGCACCTTGGCCGACTACGACTACCGCGGGCAATTGGGAAAAATCACCGTGCCCACCTTGGTCACCAGTGGTCAGATGGATTTGTGCAGCCCCTACATTGCAAAAAGCATGTATGACGAGTTGCCTAATGCCCGCTGGGAACTCTTCCGCTACTCGCGCCATATGGCCTTTGTAGAAGAGGAAGAACGTTACTTCCGTGTAATGGAGGACTGGCTGAAAGACTTCGATTAGTGTCATCGTGGGAGAAAATGCTCCGCGCTTTGCGCGGGGCATTTTTTGTTTGCCGAGGCTCGACGCGAAAAAACCGCCGGACGTGCCGGCGGCTTTGCTTGTTCCCGATCCTTTATTCTATTTTTTGGAAAATACTGATGGAGCGATCGCTTCCTTCGTAATACACTTCCAGACCCATTTTTTCCACCACGAAGCGCAAAGGAACCATCGTGCGGTTGTTTTGTATCGTCGCGCCCACATCCAGGGCGACGGGGGTTCCGTCTATGACCGCCTGGGCTTGATCGGCGAAAAGGACGATAGTGTGATTTTGGTAGTTGACTGTGGCCGTGCGTCTATCGGCATCCCAAGAGACTTGGGCGCCGTAGGATTCCATTAAAAAGCGTAGGGGCACGAGGGTGCGGTTGTCTTTTATAACCGGGGTCGTGTCCATGGTGCGGGTTTGTCCGGCGGCGGTAAAGTTTTTCTTGCCCACGACCATGCGTACTTTTGCATAGCCCGGCGCTTCTTTTACATAACTTGCCGTGTGTCCGCCGAAACTGGCTTTGTAAGCCACGTAGGCGCCGGAGGCTTTTTCTTGACGGAAGACGGCGGCGGGATCGTTGAGCCCGTTTTCTCCAGGCACTTTCCAGCTGTCGGTATCCGCCTTGGCCACACCGTTTTCCACGCTCCAGCGGATTTGATTCGGATCGATGGAAATGCTGCGGCCGGATTTGGTGAGGCCTTTAGGTGCCAGGATAATCGTCTTTTTGTCGTCTTTGGCGGTTAGGGTAAAGCTTTTTAGGGCGGCGGGGCTTTGAATGTCTACGGGCAAGGAGACGGTGACGCCGTTTGCGGTGGTTAAGAGGATGTCGGTCTTTCCCTGTTGCGGCGAGAGAAAGCGGCTGTAGACCCAGGCGTTTTTTCCGAAGGTGCGGTCGGTTAAGCTGTAGCCCACGGAAGACGCTTGAATGGGGTGATAGTTGCTGTCCCAAGCCTTGTTCAAGGCATAGGTGGCCACTTCGCCGAGAACCGTGTGGCGCGGGCCGGAGATTTCGCCTCCTGCGAGGGCGGTTCGGGGCGCTCGGTTCATGACGCCGATGCCGTTCGGGATGCGTCGTTCGGCGCCGTTTCCTTCCGGGCGGGCGATTTGGGTGTTTTTAAAATCCCCGTGCCCCCGGGCGACCAGGGTGGTAGAGCCACCTCCATCTAAGTTTATGGCTCTATCTACGCCCAAAGAGGCGACAGTGGCCGCCCATTCGGCGAGCTTCATGCCGCGGCTTTTTTCCGTGCGGCCTTCCGTGGCCAGAAGGTAGACGGTCTTTCGGTCTTTGGAAATGGCCGCGGCGCTTCGAGCCCGATAGCCATCAATGGCGGATGCATCCATGACGTAGGGTTGGGGGCGTCCGCCGTTTACCAACAGGGCGTGGCCGCCGATTAAAAAGCGCCAGTTTCGGTTCGGGCTTACGTTATAATCCAGGCGGAGCTTTTGGCCCACTTTTACGTGGTTTCGAATAAAGTCTTTGGCTCGGCCGTTTACCTGCAAAATGTACTTACCCTTGGGGGTGGCCATGGGAAGAGGCTTGTCCAAGGAGATTCGTTCCACGACGAAACCCTTGTTCACCAGAACTTCGCCGCTGCCTTTGAGCCCGCGGGAAGGGGAGGTCCAAAAGTCGTTGTACAACTGGATACTGTCCTTGTGGGAGGGGATTTGGGTGTGGTTAATAATGTAGTCGGTCTTGTTCAGGCCGCTGATGCGGTAGTGGGCGCCGTCTTGGGCCGTGGCGTTGCCGCGAAAGGTAAAGCTTTCGATGTAGGCGTTTTTATTTTGATCGATGCCGAAGGCGAAGAGACCCACAGATTCCAGAGGCGAGGAGGCAAGTTTGCCGCCTACGACGGAAGGGCCGAAGGGAGCACCCTGCTTCGACATATTAAAGAAGTCGCCGTTAATGCCCGCGTAGGCGTCGGTGCGGTCGGCCATGTGGCTTACCGTATCTTTTCGAGTGTAGCTGCCGGCTCCGGCCATGACCTCCAGATCCGCCGCGGGATTGTTTAAATCCACTTGAATCACATCGACGATGTGGTTTCTGCCGCCGATTTTGGCCGACAATTCCCGTCGGACGACGCCGGGGGAAACGGTCGTGCGTCCGTTTTCTTTTAACGAGACAGCCTTGGCGTCTTGGGGTAGGAGAAGCACGAGGGCGAAAACCCATAAAAATAGATATTGCCTTTTGAATACGTTCAAATCAAACACCTCTTTCTTCTACTCTATTGTATCGAAAAATCGGCGGGCGGTACGTGTTAATCACGTTACAAATTCCGGCGAAATGCTCCATCTTCGTCGCGGGGAGGCGGAGGTGCAGTCGAATTTGTTTTCGGGGGAGGCAAAAGGAAAAAGAAGAGACTCTGGTCGGGGATCTTTCCCGCAATTCGTCGGCGCGGCGGGGAAAATTCTATAATTTTTTCAGGTCCTCTGAAGAGCGCGAAAATGCCCGTTCACGGGGAAGCGGGCGTATTTTGCCATCTTTCGCGGCGCGAGAAGGGTTTAAAATGCCCTTAAGGCGGGGTAAATAGATTGAATAGAACATGGGGATCCGATAAAATAAGGGAATAGACAGAGAGGGAGGTGATGTCCTTGAAAAAGTCGCCGTACACCGGCTTGGCCCTCATTACGCAAGTGGGGCTCAATGTGCTTCTTCCCATTTTGGGATGTATGCTTTTCGGCGCGTGGTTGGATAAGAAGACGGGCGGGAGCGGTTTGTTTCTTCTGTTCCTCACCCTTGTGGGCATCGCCGCCGGCGTCATGAATATTCTTCGTCTGGGCAAGAAATTATGAAGGATCGCTTTACCAACGAATACATCGTCCTCACCGCGGGGTTTGTCCTCGTAGTCTCGGGGGTGCTTTTTATGGTCGTAAAGGATCCGAAACCCGCGGTGGCGGGCTGGCTGTTCGGCTCCGTCGTGGCCATGGCTATGTTCAAGCTTATGTATTTTACCTTGCTCCGAGCCGTGGACAAAACCGAGGCGAAGGCCCAGCGCTACGCGGGTATACATTACTTGTTGCGCTACGCGCTTTACGCCGCCGTGTTGATCGTCGCGGCCGAAGCGGATTATTTGAATCTCGTCGCCACCTTTTTCGGTCTGTTATCCGTTAAGTACGTGATACTCTTTAGAAACATGTTCGACTATCTTCGCAGTAAGAAAGGAGGGGGCTTTTGAAACGAGGCATCGTCTTTCACTTTGGTGAGAAGACCGTTTGGCTTCACGAATCCCTGTTCACGACCTACGTGATCGTGGTGTTTCTCGTGATTCTCAGCCTGTACATTCACTCGAAAATCAAAAAAGCCGACTTCAAGGAAAAGCCCACGGGATTTTTGCACATCGTCGAAATTCTCGTCGAGGCGGTCAATAAATTGACCGTGCAAACCATGGGCGAGCACAATAAGGGCTTCGCACCCTATATGCT
>JAEXBU010000035.1 GCA_023393815.1 Bacillota bacterium
TGCTTGGGCTTCGGAGATGGTCATATTTTCTAAATCGGGTACTTTGACCTTTTCCTTCTCTTTGGCAATAACGATGGAAAATTGATCTCCCCGCTTGATGACTTCACCTGCGTCGACGGATTGTGACAAAATTGTCCCCGGCTTCATGCCTTCATCGGACTCTTTCTCGTCGATCTCCAGATTCAAGTCATTGGATGCGGCAAAATCCTTGGCTTCGGATACGTCTTTTCCAATTAAATCAATCATCTCGACGGCGGTATTTTTTTGGTTGGAAATCAGCATATCCTTAATCTTTGATCCGCCGAAAGCCAAACCGAACAGCAGTAAAAGAGCCAAGAGCACACCGCCCATCGTTGCCAGAGGATGGGCTTTTTTCTTCGGTTTTTTTACCGGCATAGGACGCGTACTTCGCTTCGGTTGCGGCGCCGTATCTGCAGGCGTTAGCGTCTCACGACCCATGCGGTTTCCTCTCGGAGGGATGACTACTGTCGTGCGCGTTTCCGTTTGTGTCGGATCCCCATATACCTTACCCAACAAAATAGCCTTGACATCTTCGATAATCAAACTGACGTTTTCGTACCGGTCCGACGGCTTCTTTTCCGTCATATGCCGAAACACTCGATCCACTTCAGGACTAACCCTCGGGTTTCGTTCCGACGGCATGGGGATTTCATTTTGGACGTGCATCAACGCGACCGTAATGGGGTTTTCCGAATCAAATGGCACTTCTCCGGTGAGCATTTCAAACAAAACGATGCCCATGGAGTAAATGTCGCTTCGAGCATCTACTTTCTGACCCCGCGCCTGCTCCGGTGAAAAATAGTGTACACTGCCCATAACCGCGTTTGTCACGGTTACCGTAGCGTTTCCCGCCATACGAGCGATCCCAAAGTCTGTTACCTTGACGCGATTATCTCGCGTGACCATGATGTTTTGCGATTTTATGTCGCGGTGGATAATATTTTTACTATGGGCGATCTTTAAGGCTTCTGCGATTTGAATCAAGTAGTTCAACGCTTGATTCTGGCTAAGCATTCCTTCTTCCTTGATCAATTCCTTTAACGTCTTGCCGTCAATGTATTCCATGACGATGTAATAAACATCTTCATCCGCGACGGTTTCCATACCCACGTCGTAAATACTTACGATATTCGGGTGAGAAATACTGGCGGCAGCCAAAGATTCTCGGCGAAATTTGCGAATGAAATTGTCGTCTTCGTTGTATTCGCTTTTAAGAACTTTGATGGCGACGATCCTATCCAGCCTGCGGTCGTGTGCTTTGTAGACATCGCCCATGCCGCCGCTTCCGATACGTTTCAGGCATTCATACCTGTCCGCTAAAATCATTCCTTGCATACCTTCACCTACTCTTGTCAAAGACAATGACGGTAATATTGTCTTTTCCGCCAAAATCCAAAGCTTTCTGTACGAGTTTTTTAGATAACTCGTCGTTTTCTTTCTCTAAAATTTCCGCCATGTGTTCTTCGTCTACCACGTCGGACAAACCGTCGGAACAGAGGATAATAAACTTCAGATCACATTCCAGGCTTCGTATTTGGAAATCCACACCTTGCGTCGTTCCCAAGGCTTTTGTTAAAACATTTTTCTTCGGGTGAACACGAGCCTCTTCTTCCGAAATGTCGCCGATATCCAAAAGATAATTGACGAAGCTGTCATCTTTGGAGATTTGAAAGAGTCCGTCGCGATAACCGTAAATTCTGGAATCGCCAATGTTAATGTAATAAAGCTTCCCTTCCAAAAGGTAGACCAAACTCAAGGTCGTTCCCATGCCTCTGTATTTCAAATGGGCCGCCGATTGTTGAAAAATTTCTTGGTTTACATCGCGCACTCCGTTATTTAAAAGATCCAACAATGCCCGCTCGTTTTCAACGGGCGTGGACAGAATCTCTTTTAAACGGTTCACCGCCAAAGCGCTCGCCTTTTCTCCCGCCGCATGGCCCCCCATACCGTCCGCCAAAATAGCAAAGCGCTTTTTAGGATCCACGTAATAGCTGTCTTCGTTATTCTCTCTGCCACCGATATGGGTGTATGCAGATATTATCATAGTATCACCTTGTCTTTATGGCCTCAGAGCCCGCTTTTAACTGTCCGCAACTGGCTTGGATATCGCTGCCTAATTCTCTTCGTATTGTACACGATACGCCGGCTTGAGACAACTCTCGCCGAAACCTTGTGATGTGGTCTTTCGATGGTTTATGCTCGGAAAAATGATCCGTATCATTTAAAGGAATGAGATTGACGTGGCATAACAATCCCCTCGTCCATTCCTTCATCTCGCGAATGTTTCGCGGCTGGTCGTTTTTCCCCTTTATCAATGTATATTCCAATGTAATGCGTTGTTTCGTTGCATCTCCGTACGCACGGAGAGCTTGAAACAATTCGTCTAAAGTGTAGCGTCCAGCAACAGGCATCAGCGCCTTTCTTGCCTCTTGCTCCGTTTCATGCAGGCTAATAGCTAGATTTACCGGTATATTCTCACGGGCCAAGCGTTGGATCCCGTCCACCAGACCGCAAGTCGACAGCGTCATGGATCGGTAGCTCATATTTTTCCCTTTAGGCTCGTGTAAAAGGCGCAGAAATCGCAATACATTGTCGTAATTATCGAAAGGTTCGCCGCTCCCCATTAATATAATATTTCCAATAGAAACGGACTCCTCCGCTTCTACGGCATAGACCTGTGATAACATTTCGAAAGGCGTAAGGTCGCCAATGCGTCCCTTCAAAGTAGATACGCAGAAACTACACCCCATGCGACAACCCACCTGCGTGGAGACACAGAGACTGTAGCCGTGATGATACTTCATCAAAACCCCTTCGACGATCTCTCCGTCTTCTAATGCATAAAGATACTTCTTCGTCTCATCCAACTTCGAGGCTAGGCGCTTCACGATTTTTGCACCGTGTAAAGGCGAAGGCAACACCTTCCTTAAAGAATCAGGTATGTTCGACACTTCATCTAAATGCTTCCTCTGTCCGTGAATCCCTTCGAAAAGCTGCGTCCCGCGAAAACTTTTTTCGCCGAGGGATGTAACGTATTCTTTCAGTTCCTCCAAGGTCATTTCCATCCAGTGCATTAGGATTCCTTTCTCAGAATGCACGCCATCGTAAAGCCGTCTGTTCCGTGTCGATGGGGCCAATAGCGCACACCCGCTCCCTTTAATCGGCACGTAGGATGATCGGAAAGAAAAGAATGAAGAACCCCTTCGTTTTCCTCTACGGTAACGGTGCAGGTGCTATAAACGAGTTCGCCGCCTTCTGCAAGAGCTCCGTAGGCATTTTCCAAAAACAAGCGTTGTAGACGGGCCAATCGATGGAGGTCGTCCATGTGCACGCGGTATTTTATTTCCGGCTTTCTTCGCAAAAGACCCAATCCGGAACAGGGTGCATCTACGAGAATGCGGTCATAGGTTTTTTTAGGAAGCGGCGTCTTTGCGTTGCGAACCGACGTAGTAATGTTCGAATATCCCAACCGCTCGATATTTTCATTCATCTGCAAAAGGCGATCCGCCGATACGTCCCACGCATCCACGTGGGAAAAAATTTCTGCCATTTGAAAGCTCTTTCCTCCGGGCGCCGCACAGAGGTCCAAAGCCTTGGCTCCTTCATCCGGGGTAAATAGCCCTACCACTTGTTGTGACGCGACGTCCTGTGCATAAAACCTCCCTGCTTTGTAAGCCTCAGTTTCAAAAAGACCGTGGGGATTTTCCACGATAATAGCCTTCTCACTGACTTTTGACGCTTCACAATGAAATCCCTTTTTCCGCAACTCCTCCAACAACGCATCTCTTTCGATTTTAACCGGTCGCAGGCATAGAGATGCTTTTTGAAAAGTGGATTTTAAAAAGGCCTCCGTTTCGTCTTTTAAAAGCGCGCGGAAGTATAGTACCCATGCCCGCGGAAAACTGTAGGTAATGGCTAAACGATCGATCGGATCTTCCACATCCACACAAAAGGCCTCCGCACCGTCGCGAATCACCTGCCGCAAGACGCCGTTGACCAGGCCGGCGGCACCTTTGTTCGCGATGATCTTCGCCATCTCAACAGTCTCGTTTACTACTGCATGATCGGGCACGCGATCCAAAAAGTGCATCTGATACAGTGCCATGCGAAGCAGGAAACGAATATTTCGGTTTAGATCGGACGACTTTTTTACATAACGATCAATGATGTAATCCAAAAAAATCTTATGCTGAACCGTTCCGTAGGCAATAATCTCCGCTAAATTTCGATCCACATCTTTCAGCCCCTTGGGATCGAAGGCGTCTTGTATATAGGCTCCGGCTTCCACTTTTTCTAAGGTAGTCAGGGCAAGAAAACGAGGGTTTTTCACTAGTCCCGTCTCCTTCCCAAAGATAAGAAACGAAGCAATGTGCCTAGAGCTGTCAAAAGGCTCGCCACATAGGTGAGAGCTGCGGCCGATAGGATTTGATTGACACCTGTCATTTCTTCCGCCGTCAAAATTCCGTCAGCTAAGATTGCTTTCGCCCGATTGCTGGCATTATATTCCACCGGCAGGGTCAATAATTGGAACAACACCGTAACAGAAAATAAAGCGATGCCGATTTTTAATAAGGGTTCAAAAGCGAACAGCCCGAAAAAAATCAGAAAGAAGGACAAATTAGAGCCCAAACCAGCCATAGGAACGATGGCATTTCTAAAGCGCAATGGCGCGTAAGATTCATGGTGTTGAATAGCGTGTCCCGCTTCGTGGGCGGAAATCCCCAAGGCCGCGATAGACGTGGAGTCATACACGGGCTCGCTTAAACGTAACACTTTTCGAGAAGGGTCATAATGGTCCGTTAAGCTACCTTGGACTCGTTCGATGGAAACGTCGTAAATGCCGTGGCTTCTGAGAATTTTTTCAGCCACGGAGTGTCCGCTGAAACCCTCTCTGTTACGGATTCGGCTGTATTTATCAAAGCTGGTTTTTATTTTCGATTGGGCGTAAAGAGCCAAGAGAAAACCGGGAAGAATATAAATCAGGTAGTCGAAATTCCAATAATACATTCCGTACATTAAATCATTCCCTCCTCATCCAAGTGAGCGCCGGCCAAGTAGGAAGCCACGTCCATCCGTTTTTTCCCGGGTCGTTGGAGCTCTTTTAAAAGCACAGTGCCTTCTTTGGTGCCGATCCAAAGCCTTTTTTTCGCCGCCCGATAGCGACCGACCGCCACATCTTCATCGCTCACTTCGCCATCGTAAATTTTCAATCGCTCCCCGCGAAAGAGAAAATGTGCGCCTGGCTCTGGAGAAAAGGCGCGGACTTTTCGAACAAAAGCTTGGGCAGTCAATTCTTCAGCCTTTAATGTTAAAAGTTCGTCATCAATTTTCGGCGCATAAGTAGCCTGTTTATGATCTTGTTCCGTGAAGTGGACGTTGTTCGCCTCCACGTCTTTTACAAATTGTTTTATCAGCTCTGCACCGAAATTTGCCAATTCCTCACAGACGACGCCGAAGTTTTTGTCGCCGATAGGCGTCTTTCTGACGTCGTACACGGCGCCGCTGTCGAGCCCCGTTTCGACCTGCATAAGGCTGACCCCCGTTTCTTCATCTCCATTTAAAATGGCCCACTGCATCGGTGCCGCTCCACGGTATTTCGGGAGCAGAGAGCTGTGCACGTTCACAATATATTTTTTCGGAATAGAGAGTACTTCTTCGGACAAAATTTGCCCATAGGCCACAACGATAAACAGGTCCGCATCTTGCTCCTGGAGTTTTTCCAGCGCGTCCGGCTTGTTACAGCTTTTCGGTTGATAAACTTCGATTCCCAATTCTTCCGCGCGTTCTTTCACCGGCGTCGGCAGCAACTTTTTTCCTCTGCCTTTTTTCTTGTCTTCCCGCGTCACTACGAGACGTACGTCACACACTTCGCTGAGCGCCTCTAATGTATTGACGGCAAACTCCGGCGTGCCAAAAAAAACTGCTTTTAACATTCCTTTTCCTCTCCTTCAGGTTCGGTTACATCATATATTTCTTCGGCACGATCGGTGTAAAGGATCCCCTCCAGATGATCCATTTCGTGTTGCATAATTCGAGCAAGGAATCCTTCCGCTTCTACCGTTTGCTTTTCGCCTTTTTCATCCATGTAGTTTACTTTAATTTTTTCAAAGCGTTTTACCTTCCCCATGCGTGTAGGGACGCTTAAACAGCCCTCGAAATCTTCCGACCATCCCTCTTCAAAGACGCGTTCGGGATTTATTAGAACCATCTTCGTTCCCTCGTAATCGTCCAACACAATGAGGCGCTTTAATTTACCGATTTGAACGGCGGCAAGGCCGACTCCTTGCGCATCGTACATCGTTTCATACATATCGTCGATGAGAAGCAGTAAATCGTCGTCCACCGATTCTACCCTTCGGGACTTTTTTCGTAAAATCGGATCTCCGTCCACACGTATTTGTAATTGAGCCATTGTTCACTCCCTATCCGTCTATTTCTAGACTAATTATTACATCTTTTTCCGTTGTCGTGCGGTAATAATACATTAATACCCGTTTTAGCGCCGACAGAAAAGATCGGTACTCTTTTGGCCAAACTTTTGCCAGAATTGAAAGGTGTCTTTTATTTTTTATTTTCGGTTGCTCCACCGGATTTCCCACAAGCACGTCCAATTGTTCGTGTTTGTTCATGGCCTCTACGGTTTTTAGCCAATTCCGCGCCACACGGTCGACATCTCCTATCCCGCGAATGTGAATTTTTATCAAATGCACGTAGGGAGGATATAAAAATCGCTTGCGCTCTTCCATTTCCCTATGGAAAAACGGCTCAAAGCGACGATCCTTCGCGTACTGAATGCTGTAGTTTTCCGGATTGTAGGTTTGAATCACGGCACGGCCTCTGTGTTTTCCTCTCCCGGCGCGACCGGCTACTTGGGTCAAGAGCTGATAGGTCTTTTCCTGAGCCTTGTAATCGGACACGAACAGAGATAAATCCGCCGCCACGACGCCGACGAACACGACGTTTTCAAAGTCAAACCCTTTGGCAAGCATTTGCGTGCCCACGAGAATATCGACTTTCTTTTCGTTCATGGATGCGTACATTTTTTCGTAATTTCCCTTTTGCGCCATGGTGTCCTTGTCCATGCGATAAACGCGGGCATAGGGAAATTTGTTTTTGATCCAACTTTCCACTTGCTCCGTTCCAATACCGAATTGCTTTAAATACTCACTCCCGCATTCGGGACAGGTACGAGGCATAGGCTTAGTTCGTCCGCAGTAGTGGCAGTGCAGGCGATGGGTCTTTTTGTGATAAACCATGGAAATGTCACAGGTATCGCATTGAATTACGTGTCCACAACTTCGACAGCTGACGAATTGACTGAAGCCCCGTCGGTTAATAAAAAGGATGGCCTGTTTTTTTCTTTTAAGCGCCTCTTCTAACCCCTGGACCATGGCTTGAGACAGTATTTCTACGTTTCCCTTAAACAGTTCTTCACGCATATCCACAATCTCAATGGGCGCAAATTCCGTTTTCTTTGGATCGCCTACCAGGGGATGCAGTTCAATATCCTCGCCGGCGCGAGCGTAGGTCACGACGGAAGGCGTAGCCGATCCGTAGATCACTTTTCCGCCTTCTAAACGCACGCGCATTTCCGCTACATCACGCACATTATAGCGAAGACCTTCCCTATAGTCGTAGCTTTCCTCTTGTTCTTCGTCGATAAAAATGTAACCCAAATTCGGCACGGGTGAAAAAATAGCTGATCGAGCACCGACGACGATCCGTCCCGGCTCTTCCTTTAGCCGAATCCACGCTTCGGCCTTCTCTCCTTCGGAACGTTGCGAGTGAAGAATGTCCACTTTTCCAGGGAATCGTACCGACAAACGATGTACCATTTGCGTAGCAAGCCCGATTTCCGGGACAAGAAGTAAAGAGGATTTTTTCTCCGCCATGGCCCGTTTCGCCAACTGCATATAAACTTCCGTCTTGCCGCTTCCCGTCTTGCCGTACAAAAGATGAAAAGGCCTTTTCGAATGGACGATCCCCTCAATAGCTTTGATTTGATCTTCCCGCAGATCTGGTTCGACGTCGGGTTTTATTTCTTCCTCATTCACCGGGACAATCCCGCCTTTTTTTATCAAAGTATTCACGGGACTTTCAGAAAGTCCGGTTCGCTTCACAATTTCCGCCTTGGTCAAAGGGCCGTCATTCTTCACCTGCTCGAAGACAAGGGACTGTTTCTTGGTCATCTCTCCGTAGAAATTATCTGCCGCGCGGAATTTTTCTATTACGCGTCTCTTTACGGGTTGCGTACTGCGAAAGCGAATGGCTACCTTTTTTTCATCGATCCATTGATTCAATAAATTCCTCGGGATTTTTTCCGTCGGTACGATTTCCCTTTCTTGGAATGGAGACAGCATCTCGCCATCTTTTGTCAATTTGACTGCAACCTCCTCTACGCCGCCCAGGACGTATTTTGGAAGAAGAAGTTGAAAAGCTTGAGCGTAAGAGATTACGAACATCTCACGCATTTTCATGCCCAGGGCAATGGCGGATTCCGTTAAGATGGGTTGCGTATCCAATACCTGAAATACGGATTTTAGTTTCCTTTCTGAACCCGTTCCCGTACGAAGAACGACGGCGGTTTCCGCCCGATTTCCTCGGCCAAAGGGAACGATGACGCGCTTTCCGACGATGTCTCGGTCGGGTCCATCATACACGTAAGAGTATAATTGATCGATTTGAGGCAAGGCTTTGTCTACATATACATCTACAATCATAGTCGCTCCCCACAACAAAAAAAGCTAGAGTCAACTAGCTTTTAAGATCTTTCTCTACGTAGTCCAAGATGGCGGCAGCCAACTCGGACTTTTCCATCATGGGCAATTCTTCCTCGCTGCCGTCTGCAAAAAATAGGTGTACGTGGTTCGTATCACTCGCAAAACCTGCCTTTGCCTCGGTAATGTTATTCGCCACAATAAAGTTAAAATGCTTTTCTTCCAACTTTTTCTTCGCATAGGCTTCCATATTGTGGCTTTCCGCTGCAAAACCCACGATGATCCGATCGCCTTTTATAGCGCCGAAATATTTGGCTATATCCGGATTGGGAACAAAGTCCACGGACATAAACCCGCCTTCTCTTTTCTTTATTTTTTCATCGGCGTAAACCTTGGGTCTGTAATCGCTGGGCGCCGCCGCCTTAATTAAAACCTTCGTACGATCGAATTGTTTTTTAACGGCACGGAACATCTCTTCTGTAGATTCGACGGGAATAAAATCCACACCCTTCGGCACATTTAAGTGCGCAGGCCCACTAATAAGATGCACATTCGCCCCCCGTGCAGCCGCCTCGGCCGCGATCGCATAGCCCATTTTTCCGGAACTGTGATTACTTAAAAAACGTACGGGGTCCATTCGTTCCTTTGTGGGACCCGCCGTAACCGTTACATCTACGCCGGCCAGGGTCTTTTCCGTTAATGCCATGCGAATGAAGTCGACGATGTCCTCCGGTTCAAGCATCTTCCCCTCTCCGACATCTTGGCAGGCGAGAAGGCCTTCCGCCGTAGGAAGAACCGTGTATTGATCGCGATTTCGAAGGCGTCGAATGGATTCTTGCGTCGATTCGGCTCGAAGCATTTGCGTATTCATGGCGGGTGCAATTAAAATCGGTGCCGTCGTCGCCATGGCAACGGTCGTGAGCATATTGTCAGCTATTCCGTAGGCAAGTTTGGAAATGGTATTGGCCGTCGCCGGAGCAATGACCATGACGTCCGCCCACTTAGCCAAAGCGATATGTTCCACGTCCATATTTGCCAATTGATTGAACATATCCACATGAACAATCTCGTTGCTCATCGTTTGAAATGTCAAGGGTGCCACAAATTTTGCGGCATTTTCCGTCATGACCACCTTTACCGCAAATCCCATTTTTTTCAATCGACTAACAACGGCCACCGATTTATAGGCTGCGATACCACCGGTTACGCCGAGAAGAACGTGTTTATTCTCCATCGCCCGCTTCCTCTCCTTCGGCTACGGCCAAGTCTCTTCGAAAGGCCTCTTCGCGACGTTCTTTTTCCGCTTGAATTTCTTCGAAACGTTCTTTGCTCGTAAATTTCACGGCACCCCGGTGAATTTCTTCTAAAGAGACGGAAACGGGATTTTCTAAATCCGTATCGATTAAGCGTTCCTCTCCGTCCACCAATTCTCTAGCGCGATTGGAAACCAACGTCGCCAAGGCGTAACGGCTGTCCGTAATTTTCAAAATTTCTCCAAAGGATAATATATTCATCGTATCGCCTTCCTATCCACAATATCTTTTTTTATGTTCTTGTACCGTTTCACTCGCAGTTTCTCTGCGGCAATAATGTTTTCGATGTCCCTTACCGCCTGTTCCACCTTATCGTTGACGACAAAATAATCATATTTTCCAACGAAATCCAGCTCTTTAAAGGCATTGGCAAAGCGGGTTTCAATGTCTTTTTCGCTTTCGGTGCCACGACTGACGATTCGGTGCTTTAATTCTTCCATCGTCGGCGGCAGAAGAAAGATGAAGACCGCCTCTTTGTATTTTTCTTTAATCTGAAGGGCCCCTTGTACGTCGATTTCCAAAAGAACGATTTCACCCTTTTCAATCTCTTGAAAGACAAATTCCTTGGGCGTGCCGTAGTAGTT
>JAEXBU010000037.1 GCA_023393815.1 Bacillota bacterium
AGGCACTGCTCACATCGGATGGCGACGTGGACAAGGCCATTCGCCTACTTATGGGTGAGGAAAAAGTGGAAGAAGAAAAGAAAGACGGATTCGACTTTAAAAATGCGAAAAAGACCAAGGTGGAAGATATTTCCGATTCCATTTCCAATTTCGGCGACGAGCTGATCGACGCTATTAAGGAATTTTGGGAAAAAGGCAATGCCACCAAGCTCGTGGTCATGGACGAAAAAGATGAAGTCATCTTAAACGTATCCATGAACCTGGGGGCAATTTGGACGGTGATCGCGCCGGTAGCAGCTCTTATGGGTGTGGGCATCGGCCTTTTAAGTCGCTGGGAGTTTTACATCTACCTGGACGACGGCAAAGTTATCAACGTCAAAGATTACATTACCAACAAACATCGTATGCGGTAAAACAGTCGATACAAGTCACTCTACACAGGGCATCCTTCGGTGTCCTGTTTTTTTGCGTTAGAAAACCCCGGCGAGCCGGGGCGTTGCTCATTAAATATAATTTTCCGCCAACATACAGCGCATACTGCCGCCGCCGAAGGTTTCGACGGTCGTTAGGGGCAGGTGGATGATTTTGTGAGTGGATTCGATGGTCTCTATAGCATCCGTCGACAGGTGATCATAGGCAGATTGGCTCATAAGGTAGAGCTTTTCGCGGCCCATCAACTCCAAACAATTGCCGCAGAAGTGATCGATCTGATCCCCCGTAAGTTCGATTACCGCTTTTTTTGTTCGGCGCAAGTGCTCCATGACCGCCTCTTTATTTTCCGTTAAAAGCTCCGCCGCCACCAGAGCAAAGTCCTCGGCTATGCTCATAATTACATTGGTGTGGTAGACCGCCGCGCCGTGTTGTGTGGCGCGAAAGGGGACGGGCGTAAGGCCGTAGGTATCTGAAAAGGCGACAAGAGCGTCCTTGTCGCAGCGATTGGACAAACAGCCGTAGGCGATTTTTTCCTTTCGGTCTAGAACCACGGAACCCGTGCCTTCCAAGATGCCCATGTCTCTCTCGCGAAAATCCGTGACTTCCAGGGAAGAGAAATGAAGCAGACGGTCCAGGGAGTCGCGCAGTTTAGGAAATTCTCGCCGGCGGTTTTCACTGTACATGGGGGAGATAAACAGCTTTTCGGGAAACGTAACGAAGACATTGTTCGGAAAAATTGAATCCGGTGTGTCGTCGCCCGTGTCCTCCAACACGTCCACGCCGACGCCCTCCTCTTTCAGGGCGCAGACCACGTTGGAAAATTCTTCTTCGGCGCGGACCTGCACCTCTTCGAGGGGGATGGATGTATCGTTCACCTGATAAGCATTGTCCGCCGCCGTTTCCACGTTAAAGCGAAAGGCCGACGGGCGAACCATAATGACTTTGTTTGCGATCATAGGGACTCCTTTACTCAATGGATAATGTATCTTCGCCTTATTTTATAACAGACGAGAAAAAAAGCACAGTCCGCAAAGGGGAAAAGGGTCTTACAAATCGAAAGGAAGAAAAATTCGACGGGTCATTTGTGAAAACGTCTTTGCGTTTTTTGCGTTCTCGGAAAAAACGACGAAAAGAACGGTCAAAAATTCGCGGAGAAACGCTCTATATTGTCAAATAGGCGCGGAACCCATTGAAAACACGGGATCGGAGCGAGAAGAGAAAAATGAAATTTTAAAATCCACGTGGAAATTTCACGCGCTATGTGTTATGATGATTGCGTTAGAGCTAAGGCGTTATCACAGAATAAGAGACACCGCGTTTTTTATTTTGTTAGAGGGAAAGCCTTTGCTCTTTTAACGAGGCTTTTTGCCAACTCATTTTCTTTAAGGAGGAATATTGTATGAGCTATCTTGAAAGTGTAATCGAGAACGTAAAAGTAAGACACGCCAGCGAACCCGAATTCTGCCAAACCGTTGAAGAAGTATTAAGTTCTTTAAAACCGGTTATCGACCAACATCCGGAATACGAACACGTAGACCTTTTAGGCCGCATGGTTGAACCGGAACGTTTATTCAGCTTCCGCGTCGTATGGCAAGATGACGAAGGCCAATTCCACACCAACATGGGTTACCGTGTACAATTTAACGGAGCACTCGGGCCGTACAAGGGCGGTCTCCGCTTCCACCCGACCGTAAACCAATCCGTTATTAAATTCCTCGGTTTCGAACAATGCTTCAAGAACTCCATGACCGGCCTCCCCATCGGTGGCGGCAAGGGCGGCAGTGACTTTGACCCCCGCGGAAAGAGCGACGATGAAATCATGCGTTTCTGCCAAAGCTTCATTAGCACCCTGTACCATTACATCGGGCCCGACACCGACGTTCCTGCAGGCGACATCGGCGTAGGCGGAAGAGAAGTTGGCTTTATGTATGGTCAATACCGTCACTTAAAAGCAAAATTCGAAAATGGTACCTTCACCGGTAAGGGCTTCAGCTACGGCGGTTCCCTCGTACGTCCCGAAGCAACCGGCTACGGTGCAGTTTACTACCTCTTAAACGTCCTCGAACACTTCGGCGAAGACATTAAAGGAAAGAAGATCGCCGTTTCCGGTTTCGGTAACGTTGCTTGGGGTATCTGCAAGAAAGTTCAACAATTAGGCGGTAAAGTTGTTACCATCGCCGGTCCCGACGGATATGTCTACGAC
>JAEXBU010000087.1 GCA_023393815.1 Bacillota bacterium
ATATACAAGCGACCGGTTAGGGAAATGCGCTGTCCGGTGAAGATGGAAATCCACATCAGCATCGTCATGGTACCCAAACCGCCGATTTGGATGAGCCCGATAATAACGCATTTTCCAAAAACGCTCCACTCGGTGGCGGTATTTTTCACGATCAATCCTGTGACACAGGAGGCCGACGTCGATGTAAACAGAGCGTCCACAAAACCCACCGACGTACGGTCCGCCGACGCTTGAGGCAGAGCCAAAAGCAACGTCCCTACCGTAATCAAGACCAAAAATGAAATACCCAGGACGAACGGCGGGTTATGGGAAATTTTTTTATGAAGACGATTCGGTAATTTCACAATCTGCTCCTGAATAAAAAAACACCCTATAGGGAGTGTTCCTATAGGGTGTAGCGCTTATTCTCCCTTAGCTACTTGAACGAGTTGTGCAAATGCATCCGGGTCGTGAATTGCCAATTCGGAAAGAACCTTACGATTGATGTCTACATTGGCCTTTTTTAATCCACTGATAAAGCGGCTGTAACTCATGCCGTTCAGACGAGCAGCAGCGTTAATTCTCGTAATCCAAAGTTTGCGGAAATCTCTTTTTCTTTGTTTTCTGCCTGCAAAGGAGTAGCTCATGGAGCGCATAACCGCTTGGTTCGCTACACGATATAATTTGGATTTTGCTCCGAAATAGCCCTTTGCTTGTTTTAAAATCTTTTTATGACGACGCTTTGCGTTTAATCCTCTTTTTACTCTAGCCATGTCTTACCTCCCCGATTACGGAATCATTGTGTCGATGCGACGTACATCGGCCTTGGAAACCAACGATCCCTTGCGTAAATCACGCGTTCTCTTTGCCGATTTTTTGCCCGTTAAGTGTCCTTTATAGGCTTTGAATCTTCTTAATTTGCCGGTTCCCGTTCTTCTGAAACGCTTTGCGGAACCTCTATGCGTTTTCATTTTACCCATTGTATTCCTCCTACTATTTGTCCGACTTCGAGCGGAAGAACATAACCATGCTTCTGCCTTCCATCTTCGGTTTTTTGTCTACTTCCCCGTATTCCGAGACGAGTTCCGTAAATTCATCCAATACTTCCCGGCCGATTTCGGTATGACCCATTTCTCTTCCGCGGAAGCGGACGGAGACCTTTAAACGGTTGCCGTCTTTTAAGAAATCCTTGGCTTTATTGGCCTTGGTGTTTAAATCGTGGGTCTCGATCTTCGGCGTCAGACGCAATTCCTTTACCGTAATGGTCTTTTGCTTTTTCTTTGATTCCTTTTCCTTCTTTATCATATCGTAGCGATATTTTCCGTAGTCAAGGACGCGACAGACCGGCGGCTTCGCCTTCGGCGCAATATTGACGAGATCCAATTTAAATTCGTCAGCAATAGCTCTTGCTTTTTCAATGGATACAATACCTAACTGTTCTCCTTCGGGATCAATTAAACGCACTTCTTTGGCGCGTATTTCTCCATTGATTTGAATTTCCTTAATGACTAAACACCTCCATAGGCAACAAAAAAGCGGGTACACAAAGACCCGCCCATACAAACTGGAACAAAACCTTAAAACGGACGTCGTAAGGTGAGAAGTGGACTTCTTCTTCATGCTCAAATAGCATACCAAGCAAAAAGCTGTCTGTCAAGCTATTTCTCAATCCCTGCCAAAATATGATTCAGTTTTGTCTGAATAAGGTCGACTGCCACCTTGTTGTGGCCTCCTTCGGGAACAATAATGTCGGCGTAGCGCTTTGACGGCTCGACAAATTGGAGATGGGCCGGGCGCACGGTCGCCATATACTGTTCAATGACCGAATCCAAGCTCCTCGCCCGTTCGTTCATGTCCCGCTTAATCCGGCGCAAAATACGCACGTCACTGTCCGTGTCCACAAAAATTTTCATGTCCAGCAAATCCAGAACGCGCGGTTCGGAAAAGAGCAATATCCCTTCAATTAAAATAATTTCTCTCGGCTCCAGGTGAATTGTCTCCTTTTTCCGATTGTGGATGGAAAAATCGTACTCCGGCATATCTACGCTTTTCCCCGCCTTCAGAGCTTCTAAATGGGCGATAAACAAATCGTTGTCAAAAGCGAAGGGGTGATCGTAATTCGTTAAAATGCGTTCCTCAAAGGACAAATGGCTCTGATCTTTGTAGTAATTGTCCTGACGAATGACGCAGCAACGCGCATCTCCCGTATTTTTTAATAACGCTTCGGTGACGGTGCTCTTTCCACTGCCGGAACCGCCGCAAATACCGATTAAAATAGGATTCACTCTTCCACCTTCTTTCGAATCATGTCCTTCGCCTCCACGGGGCTTGGAACCTGTGCCGTAAATATTTGCCGCGCCTTGTTGGCCACATCCATGGCATTTCCCTCTTCATCGAGCATATCTTCGACAGTCCAGGTAAAAAAGTCTTTTCCCGGCCCGAACACTTCTACCGTATCTCCGACAAAAAATCGGTTGCGCTGTTCGATGGTCGCCCGCTTCGTCTCCGGGTCATAGTCCAAAACGATCCCGACGAAATCATAATTTTTAATGTAAGTGGTCGTTTCGCTGATTCCCTCGGGTCCCTTCGCTTCGGAATAGTAAAAACCCGTGGTGAAGTCTCTGTGCGACACTTTTTTTATCTCTTCCAACCAACGAGGATCGTAGATGTAGTTGGATGTATCGGCGTAGTACGCGTCGATGGCCATACGGTAGGCGCGGATCACCGTCGCCAAGTAATACGCACTCTTGACCCTGCCTTCGATTTTTAAAGAGCGAATCCCAGATTCGATCAATTCATCTATATGCTCGATCATGCAAAGGTCTTTGGAGTTTAATATGAAGCTTCCTTCCTCCGTAGATTCGATGGGAAAATATTCCCCCGGGCGATTTTCCTCTACAAGATGGTACTTGTAACGACACGGTTGGGCGCAGTCCCCCTGATTGGCATCCCGACCCGTCATGTAATTGCTCATCAGACAACGTCCGCTGTAGCTCATGCACATGGCCCCGTGGACGAACGTTTCAATCTCCACACCTTCCACGTCGCGCCGGATGCGGCGAATTTCCTCCAGGGTCAACTCGCGAGCCAGGACAACGCGCTCGGCACCTAAATCGCGCCAAAAGCGCACCGTATCGCTATTCGTTAAGCTTCCTTGGGTACTCATGTGAATGGGAATTTCGCAAGCTGCCTTGACGCGAAGGAACATCCCCGGATCGGCAACGATCACCGCATCGACGCCCGCTTTCTCCAAATCCCGAACATAGTCTTCCAATCCGTCGAAATCCTTGTCGTGGGGAATAATATTAAGAGTCACATGCACTTTCTTCCCCCGCTCGTGGGCGTAGTCGACGCCTTCTCTTATTTTTTCCAAGGAAAAATTCTTCGAGGCCTTTCTCAAACCAAAGGCTTCTCCGCCCAAATAAACCGCATCGGCGCCATAGTCGATGGCCGTCTTTAATTTTTCTAAATCGCCCGCCGGCGCCAAGAGTTCTATTTTATCCATCCAATCTCCTTATTAGCAACAAGCCGTCGCCGATGGGAAGAACCGACGACGACAAATTTTCTGCGCGCAAAACTTCGTATAAAAGGCGCTTTAAGCGCTTTACGATGGTTATTTTTCTACGCTTAAATAATTTTTTTGATGCCAACATCCCGTGAAAGAGGACGTTATCCATACAAATCACGCCCCCGGGATGCAAATGGCGCAGGCTTTGGCGCAAATAGATTTCGTACTGCCCCTTGGCCGCATCAATAAAAATAAAGTCGTACAAACCTGTATCGTTCTGTATGAATTCCGCCGCATCGCCGACGACGAGCCGGACGCGCTCTTCCAACTTCTGGTTTTGAAAGTGGGTGCGGGCGCTGATCGCCCGATCCGGATCCAGCTCCACCGTAGTGATCTTCGCTTCCGGCACCGCCCGGGCCATAAGGGAAGCGGAATAGCCCACCGCCGTCCCCAATTCTAAAATCCTATTCGGCTTGAGAAGGGGGAGAAAGAATCTTAGGAAATTTTCCACCTGAACATCTACAATGGGAACGTCCTCTCCCTCCGCAAAGGTACGCAGCGTACCCAGATACCCCTCGTCTTTCGGATACAGCCGGGCCAGGTAGTCCTCAATAAATGGTTCGGTTACGTGCATGAGAAAAAAGCCGGTCCAACCGGCTATTACACATCCATAATGATCGGTAAGATCATGGGATTTCTTCTCGTCTTCTTAAAGATGAAATTGCGCAAGTCGTCGCGAATTTCCGATTTTATAGAAGACCAGTCCTTGATGTTTTGTTTCTTGCAGTGATCCACGGATTTCACTACCATATCTCTGACTTCGTTCATAAGATCGGTCGATTCACGTACGTAGACGAAACCTCTGGAAATAATGTCCGGACCCGAAACCATTTGTCCCGTCCTCTTATTCATAGCGATAATGGCGATAATCAATCCGTCTTCGGACAAATGCTTACGGTCGCGAAGGACGATATTTCCTACATCGCCGATGCCCAAGCCGTCGATTAAGACCTGACCCGCTTCCACATCTTTCACGCGATGCGCTTCGGTCTTCGTCATTTCAAGGCAATTGCCGTTATCCATCATGAAAATATTGTTCTTCGGCACGCCCATTTTTTGCGCCACTTCCGAGTGTTTCAGCAAGTGTTTGACTTCTCCGTGAATGGGAATGAAAAATTTCGGTTTCAGAAGATTGAGAAGTAATTTATGTTCTTCCTGGTAAGCGTGGCCGGACACATGAATTTCCGATAAGGACTCATAAATGACCCGCACACCCTTGTCTAACAAGCGATTGATGACCGTATTTACGGCGCTTTCGTTTCCGGGAATCGGATGGGCCGAAAGAATAATTACGTCATCTTTACTCAGCTGAATTCGTTTGTGCTCGCCGGTAGAAATACGCGTCATGGCGCTCATAGGCTCTCCTTGACTCCCCGTGGTAATAAGAACCAATTGTTTGGGATTGTACTTGTTCATGTCCTTAATATCCACGATGGTGTTAGGCTTCACTTTTAAATAGCCTAAGTTTTCCGCAATACCCATGACATTTAACATACTTCGGCCGCTTAAAACCACCTTTCGGTTATAACGTTCCGCCGCCGTAATAATTTGTTGAATGCGGTAGACGTTGGAAGCAAAGGTGGCAATAATGATTCGGTTGTTGCGCATAAGGGCGAACAGCCGATCGAAGGTCGCGCCAACTTTTCTTTCGCTCATGGAGAAACCTTCCCTGAGGACGTTGGTAGACTCGCTGAACAAAGCCAATACGCCTCGATTTCCGATTTCCGCCAAACGGTTTAAGTCGATGGGATCGCCAGAAATGGGTGTGAAGTCCACTTTAAAGTCGCCGGAGTGAACCAGTACGCCAAGAGGCGTAGTAATGGCCAGCGCCGCCGCATCGGGAATGGAGTGATTCACCTGAACCCATTCCACTTCAAAGAACTTGCCGATTTTTACCGGCTGCTTGTAGCTGACCGTGACGAGCTTGGTGGAACGCAACAGGCGATGTTCCTTTAACTTGTTCTCCAGCAAAGCCAATGTCAATTTGGTACCGTAGACGGGCACGTTGATTTGTTTCAACACATAAGGCACGGCGCCGATATGGTCTTCGTGACCGTGGGTAATGACGATAGCCTTGACCTTAAGTTTATTCTGAAATAAATACTGAATGTCGGGGATGACGATGTCGATCCCCGGCATATCGTCTTCGGGAAAGGTCATGCCGCAATCGACGACGATGAGCTCGTCCTTATATTCGATGACCGTCATGTTCTTCCCAACTTCGCGCATCCCCCCAAGGGGAATAATGCGAAGTTTTTGTTTACTCTTCATTCGCTTCTCCTTTTTGCTTACGGCTGCACTTATCACATATTCCGTAAAATTTTAAATTATGATCGGTAATGTGAAAGTGTACGCTCTTTTCTATTTCTTCTTCTAAATCGTCCAATAAATCCACATTCACTTCCGTGATTTCGTGGCAAATATTGCAAACCAAATGATGGTGCTTGTGTTTTTCGTCTTCCATTCGTCGTTCATAGCGCGTCGTCCCGTCTTCAAAGGTCAGCGCCGTTAAAAAGCCGATGGATTCCAAGAGACTTACGGCTCGGTAGACGGTCGCTATGCCGATTTCAGGCATCTTCTTTTCGGCGTAATGAAATACTTCTTCCGTCGTCATGTGTTCGCCTTCCCGCTCGGCAAATACTTCCATGACCACTTGCCGTTGCTTCGTAAACTTGTAGCCTTTTTCTTGTAAAAATTCTTTGAATGTATTATCCATGGATTCCCACCTATATTTATTCCTATCGCCGATTCGAAACAAGATGCCGCACCGAAAACAAAATGGCCGCTTCACTTACAGAGCCATTTGATCTAAATATGTCTGCAGAATCAAGGTCGCCGCCAATTTGTCCACGTGTTTTTTCCTGTTTTCCCGTCGAACGCCTCCCTGTATAAGCACGGCTTCCGCGCCGGATGTGGTTAACCGCTCGTCTACGTAGACGATCTCCATGTCGAGCGCCTCCTTCAAATAATCGGCGTAATTCATGGTTCGTTTCGCTTGAAAGCCCAAGGTATTGTTCATATTTTTCGGCAAACCAACGATTAATTTCTCTACATCGTACGTATCGATCAGCGCACGAAGCGCCTTTACATCTTCTGCCTTCGATGCCCGTATAATCGTCGTCACCCCTTGCGCCGTAATGCCTAAGGGATCAGAGACACTGACACCGATCGTTTTGTTTCCAATATCCAGTCCTAACAATCGTCTCATCTAAATCACTTTAATGCAAAATTCCGGGCATACCGTCGCGCAGTAGCCGCATAAAATACACTTTTCATTCACAACGGCGCGTCCATCTTCAACGTGAATGGCATCTTGCTTACAACGTCTCTCGCAACTTCCGCAGCCGATACAGTAATCGCCGATAATCAGCCTGCGTTTCTTTTTCGAAACATCTTCGAGGGCGCGTTCATTTTCTTTGCCGCGTAAAAACAGATCTGTATTATAGTCGATTTCTTCTTTAGACTGCATGCCGATTGCGGTCGAGTCGATGCAGTCCATCCCGGAAATCCACTTCAACGATTCTCTGTTTTCAGCGATTAAATGCCCGCCACCGAGAGCCTTCATAGAATAGATGCCGATCCCCTTGTCGTGACGTGCTTGAATGGCATTCAACATTTCCCGAGGCGTACCGTCCTGAATTCCCACGCCACGCCGATTGATGATCGGATGAATCACTTCGATTTCGGGAAATAGCGCCGTGGCATTGACGCAACCGATGAAATGGGTGGATATGCCGACGGCGCGAATGTAGCCCGCTTTTTTTAGCTGAACCAATCGGTCGAGGGCCCTTTTGTGTCCTTTCAACGTCAATAGGGATTCTTGCTCGTGTAGCATGAAAATATCCACGTAATCCGTATCCAATTCCTTTAGCACCTTTTTGACACTGGCGTCGGCCGTCTTTTCATCATAGCAGTAGGCCTTCGAGGCAATGACCCATTCGTCACGCCCGACCTCTTCGATCGCGCCCTTAATATAGGCATAATTGTCGTAGATTTCCGCCGTATCTATAAAGTTGATACCCTTTTCATGGCCGTATACTAAGAGTTCTATGCCTTTTTTTAAGGGTAAATTTGCCTGAAATCTTGAAAATGTCAACGAGCCGTAGCAAAGAGGCGACACGCGGATCCCTGTTTTTCCTAAAATAGCCATAGTTCGCTCCTAAATAAGAAGAGAGATGAGCCAAGCCCATCTCTAATCTTCCTTTAAATAGAATGTCAACAGTTCTGACAGAAGTTCGTCACGTTCAATGGATTGAATGATACTGCGCGCGTCTAAATGGCTGGTTATATAGGTGGGATCGCCGGATAATATATAGCCAATAATTTGATCGATCGGATCATATCCCTTGTCTTCTAACGCATGAAAGACCGTGGTAATTCCGGTTCGAATTTTTTCGCTGTCGCCGTTGGTTTTCTCGAATATATGCGTCTCAAACTGATTATTGTCCATATAATCTCCTCCATGAGGATATTATATCATAAAATTCCTATCGAGACATTAGTTTCCCATGGCATTTAAAATATCTTTTACGCAGCTCATTGCTTCGTCCACCTTGGACACATCTTTTGCCCCGGCCGTCGCCATATCTGGTCGACCGCCTCCACCACCGCCGGCAATTTTAGCTACTTCGCGAACGATGTCGCCCGCCTTAAAGCCTTTTTCGATAAATGCCTTCGGCGACGCGCAGACGAAATTGACCTTCCCGTCCGATACGGTAGATAAGACGATCAGGGCGTTTTCCTTATCCCGCAATTTTTCGGCCATATTCCGCAAATCTTCTACGCTCACGTCGGCAAAGCTTCCACGAATCACGTCGATGCCGGCAATC
This sequence comes from Bacillota bacterium, assembly GCA_023393815.1. GTDB lineage: Bacteria > Bacillota > Clostridia > Tissierellales > Peptoniphilaceae > Aedoeadaptatus. The sequence continues at coordinate 8,377 of JAEXBU010000087.1, forward strand.
CCTTCTTTGCCGCCCACTTCTTCCGTCATTTTGCTCTTAGCCAAATCGGCATGAAGTTTCGCCAGTTCTTTTTCCAGACTTTTTTCCTTGTCCAGGTGTTGAACCAATTTGTCGACGACCAAGTCGTCGGTCGATTTTAACAACCCGGAAATTTTTTTGTTTAGGCCCATGGACCGATTCAGCAATTCATAGACGCCCGGCCCCGTGACGGTCTCCATGCGACGGATGCCGGCGGAAATTCCGCTTTCCGATAAAATTTTAAACATCCCGATCTGCGCCGTATTATCTACGTGGGTGCCGCCGCAAAGTTCTTTGGAGTAATCTCCCATGGAAACCACGCGTACCTCATCGCCGTACTTATCTTCAAACAGGCCCACCGCACCTTGTTCCTTGGCTTTATCATAGGACAGTATGTCGGTTTGTACGGGAAGAGACTTGAATATCGCCTTGTTTACGGCTTCTTCTACGGCGCGCATATCTTCGGGGGAAACGGCTTCGTAGTGGGTAAAGTCGAAACGCATAAAGTCCGGCCCCACGTAAGAGCCCGCTTGATTGACGTGTTCGCCCAATCGATCTTTTAGCGCTTTATGCAACAAGTGAGTAACGGAATGGTTCCGACGAATTTTTTCGCGGCGCGCCTTGTCCACCGCAGCGTCTACGGTTCCCGTAGAGGCAATGCCTTCTACTACCGTCCCTACGGCATAGATATGGCCGACTTTGGTCTTTTGCGTATCTTCCACGACGATTTTAAAACCGTCTCCTTCGATCACGCCGGTATCGCCGACTTGCCCGCCGCTTTCACCATAAAATGGCGTAGGGTTCAAGTAGAACAAGCCCTTTTCGCCGGCACCTAATTGTTCCGCATCCTCCCCTCCGGCGAGAATATGCAGAAGTTTCGCTCCTTTTACTTCCGTCGTTTCGTATCCCACAAACTCGATGTCCTCGTCCACATCCGTCAGCTCGAAGGACGACGCACTGGACCAACCGATATTGTCTGAATCGTCTCGCGCATCCCGCGCACGTTCTTTTTGGGCTTCCATTTCTTTCCCAAATCCTTCTTCATCCAATTCCATGTCGGCGTCGGACAAAATTTCTTTCGTCAAATCGACGGGAAAACCGTACGTATCGTAAAGCTTAAAGGCTTCGGAACCGGAAAGTTCCGTCTTTCCCTCGGCCTTTAATTTTTCGATGGCTTCGTCTAAAAGACCCATGCCCGTTTCCAACGTCTTTAAGAAGCGCTCTTCTTCTCTCAGAATGACGTGGGCGATCACTTCGCGATTGTCATCCAACTCCTTGTACTGCACTTTCCACGAATCAATGACGCTTTCGCACAATTTATAGAGAAAGGCCCCTTGGATCCCGAGATTGCGCCCGTGCTTGGCGGCACGACGCGTTAGACGCCGCTCTACATAACCGCGCCCTTCGTTGGAAGGCACGATAGAATCGGAAATCATAAAAGTGATGGCGCGAATGTGGTCGGTAATAACCCGCACGGACACGTCTTTCTTTTTGTCCGAACCATATTCGTAATTAGCCATTTTGCACACATCTTCCAGAATGGCGTGAATGGCGTCGATTTCAAAAATATTATTGGCTTCCTGAAGAACCGAGGAAATTCTCTCGAGGCCCATGCCCGTATCGATGTTGGGATTGGTCAAGGGATGGTACTCCCCTTCTTCATCTTTATCAAATTGAGTGAAAACCAAATTCCACACTTCAATATAGCGGTCGCAGTCGCAACCGGGTTTGCAATCCGGATCACCACAACCAAATTTTTCCCCGCGGTCGAAATAGATCTCGGAGCAGGGGCCGCTGGGCCCCACGGCCAATTCCCAAAAGTTGTCCTCTTTTCCCAAACGAACGATTCGCTCGATCGGCAATCCGATCTCTTTATTCCAAATGTCGTAGGCTTCATCGTCATCTAAATACACCGTGGCCCACAACTTGTTCGGATCGATTTCCAAGACTTCGGTTAAGAAGTCCCAGGCCCAGTGAATGGCCTCGTGCTTGAAATAGTCGCCAAAGGAAAAGTTGCCGAGCATTTCAAAAAATGTGGCGTGACGGTCGGTCTTTCCCACATTTTCGATGTCACCGGTACGAATACATTTTTGCGACGTGCAAACACGGTGGGCGGGAGGTTCCGCTTCGCCTGTGAAGAATTTCTTCATCGGTGCCATACCTGCGCCGATTAACAACAGAGACTTATCCCCTTTCGGTACTAAAGAAAAACTGGGCAAGGCCAAGTGTTCGTTATTTTCAAAATAATCCAAGAACGCACTGCGTATCTCGTGTAATCCCAATGGTTTCATAATGCCTCCCGATATTTGAATAGTCTTTGATTAAAATTATAAAGTTGCCTGGACGGAAAGTCAATTTTCATGCATTTCGCGCCCGTTTACAAAAGAAAATAAGTGGCGAATCCACCGCCACTTATTGTACTTTTCTCAATTCTTCTTTTTTACGCCGACCATCCCGCCATTTCATTTGAATAAATCTGTAAATGATCACACAGATGGAAAATACGGGTACGGACAAAATCATGCCGATGACGCCAAAAGTGCCGCCGCCGATAAAGATACACAAAAGGACAATGGCCGGATGAAGCCCGGTGCGCTTGCCCAAAATCTTCGGCGCAAACAAATTATTTTCCGCCCATTGCAGAAAGACAAACATGACCGCCACCCACAGAGCCTTCGTCCATGAATCCATAAAGGAAAAGAAAAAGGCGGGTACGAAAGCGAGAAACGGCCCGATGTAGGGAATGATGTCGGCGAGCATAGTGATCAGGCCAATGGCTACGGCAAAGTTTACGCCCAAAATAAAGAGTACAAACATGGTCATCAAACCGACGATGAAAGCGAGGAGTAATTTCCCCTTGACGAATTCCATCATGGCCGCGTTAATTTCCGATGCCAACTGCAAAATATCCGAGCGAAAGCTCGAAGGAATCGCCTTGTACAATTTAATCTTGATTCGGTTCTTATCCACAGTAAAGTAATACGTTAGAATCAAAACCAACACAAAGCTCACCGCGCGTCCGATGGCGGCATACATACCACTGGCCATGGAGCGAACTTGATCCAAGAGATTATTCTCCAGAGTATTCAGGTAGGCTTCCACCTGCTTTTGCCCGCTTGACATAATACGCGTCATATCCAAGTTGGTCATCTTTTCAATTTGATCGGACGCATCCAATATGCGCGCGTTCCACTCATTAAGCCACTGGGGAAGCGCTACAAATAAATTTCTCAGCTCTTCTACCGTCTTTGGCAAGACGACGACAAATAAAAGCACCAGAGCGAGAATAAAACCGACGTAGACGATCAAGACGCCCAATCGCCTGGGGATGCGCTTTGTTTCTAAAAAGTTCACCGGCGGATTGATGATATAAGCCAGGATCACGGAGATCACCAAGGCCGCCAGCGCCGTTCGTATTACGGGAAATTTCGTAAATACGTAGCGAAGGGCGATCAACCCCAGTATGCCCAATAAAATCAAACCGACGAATTTCAAATCCACGTGAATGCGGCGACTCTTGTCGATGTATTGATTGCCGATGTTAATCAAGTAGTAAACGCTCAATGCAATCAGGAGAATCAAGAGAATCCCCCGCACGACTACGAGAAAATTTGGCGTCACCACGTCGAAAAAGGAATCGAATTGATTCATAGACTACCTCATATCCGCAAGGGACATGGAGTATAAAACGCCGTCCACTTGTTCCTGAATACGATCCAAAATGGATTTCGCCGAACAAGCTTCTCCACGGTCGCAAGTAATTTTTTCATCCCCGTTACAGCATGAAAAAGACATCTCTCCTTCTAAGGCGGAAATGACTTCGCCGATGGCGATGTCTTCCGGTGGAGAGGCGAGCACATAGCCGCCTTGCGCACCGCGTATACTTTCGACCAACTTACATTTTTTTAAGCGTGAAAACAATTGTTCCAGATAGGCCACACTAAGGCCCTCCGCCTCGGCAATATAGTTGACCGATAAAGGCCCTTTGCCGTAGTTTTCGGCCAGATGGTACATGGCCATAAGCCCGTAACGGCCTCTCGTCGATAACTTCATGTCTTCACCTCCTTAATTCCCAGTCATTTTCTATGAATAAGATACCCTATTCCTCGTTTGCTGTCAAACTATCGAACAACCACATTCAAAATTTTCCCTGGAACGTAAATTTCTTTGACGATCGTTTTTCCTTCCGTTTGTTTCACGAAGTTTTCATCGCCATGCATCGTCTCGATGGCTTCTTCCTTCGACGCTTCCCTCGGGATCGTGATTTTAAAACGAACCTTGCCGTTAAATTGTACGGGCACTTCGATAACATCTTCCACGGTCTTCGCTTCGTCAAATGTCGGCCAGGTTTGTTCGCACAAATAGCCGCCCAGTTTGCACATCTCCCACAGCTCTTCAGTAATGTGTGGAGCGACGGGGTTTAGCAAGATCAGGAATGTTTTCCATTCAGCCACATTGACCCCTTCTTTTTGGAACAGGTTGACGGCACTCATCAATTGGGCAATGGCCGTGTTGGCTTTTAAGTGTTCGTAGTCGTAGCTGACTTTCTTAATGGTTTGATGCATGAAGACTTCCGTCTCTTTTCTGAATGCATCTCCCGGTTCCACCATTTCCGCCAAGTTCCACACCCGTTCCAAAAACCGGCGACAACCCTTGACGCCGTTGTCGGACCAGGGCACGGACTTTTCAAAATCACCGATAAACATTTCGTAGGTTCTTAGGGTATCGGCGCCGTAGGTATTGACGATGTCATCCGGATTAATAACATTGCCCCGACTCTTGCTCATCTTTCCGCCGTCTTCACCCAATATCATGCCGTGACTCGTACGCTTTTGATAGGGCTCGGGTGTATTGACGACGCCGATGTCGTAGAGGAATTTGTGCCAGAAGCGGGAGTACAGCAAGTGCAAAGTGGTATGTTCCATTCCCCCGTTGTACCAATCGACGGGCATGAAGTATTCCAGCGCGTCTTTTCCGGCCAAGGCTTGGTCGTTATCGG
>JAEXBU010000093.1 GCA_023393815.1 Bacillota bacterium
AATTGTATAGGAACAATTGTTTCTTGTCAAGGGTTTTTGAATGTATGTTTGAAATGTTTGTTCGTCTCTGATATACTAAATGTACCTCATAAAAAGGAGCGATTGAATTTATGTATGAAGATCTCGAAAAAAGAGAAATGGAAATCCTCTTTTATATTAAACGCTTTATCGACAGCAAAGGCTATCCGCCTTCTATTCGCGAAATTTGCAATGGATGCAATATTAAAAGCACATCCACCGTACACTCTAATTTGGAAAAATTAGAACTGAAAAACTATATTCGCCGCGGTGCCACCATTAATCGCGCCATTGAAATAATCGATCAAGACGACGATTTTTTATCTGCCAAGAAGAAAACTACGGACATTCCTATTCTAGGGCGGGTTGCAGCCGGCCTTCCTATTTTGGCTTCCGAAAATATATCGGATACCGTGCCTCTTGCAACGGACTTTGTTCGGGATCGGAATCTTTTCTTTTTAACGGTTCAAGGCGAAAGCATGATTGAAGCTGGCATTTTAGACGGCGATCAAGTGCTGATCGAACCCACCTCTTCCGCTGAAGAAGGTGAGATTATCTTAGCCCTCATCGAAGACGAAGCCACGATTAAGACCTTCTATCGAGATGAGGCGAACCGTCGATTCCGTCTTCAACCGGAAAACAGCGCTATGGATCCTATATTCGTTGAGGATTTAAAAGTATTGGGCCGCGTTATCGGCCTCTATCGCCTATTTTAACTATTTACGCATTCGTCGTCGAAGGCTGTCGACGGCGTTTTTGTATTAGAAAACCCCCGGTTAGACCGGGGGTTTCGTTTAGCTTTAGTGATGAGGACCTGGCAATCCTCCGTGTTATAATGAGAAAGGTCTGGAAGCCACGCAACATCATCAAATTGTAAAGTTTGTGTCGAGACTTACTATCTTTACTACCTAAACTATTGTTTTTTATTTATTCGGCAAACTAGAAGTTATTGCTCCCTTTTTCGTCTATATTTCAAAAACAAAATAAACATTGCAATCCATATTACCCATGCAATCAACGTTCCAATACTTGGAAATCGAACATCAATAATCGCCCCAATCAAAAAAGGAACTGTCCACAACATTATCCTTTTTCCATAATCCATGCACATTTTTATCTCATCAACTTTTTTACTATCTTCAACGAATTTCACTTTATAGCCAGATAGAAATCTCGCTGCGTTGCCTTTTGATCTATAAAATACAGTGCCAATCAAAAGGAATACTAAAGACATCATTAAATCAAACAGGATGCAGAATAGTCTCATAAACATTCCCTTCATCTCCTTCAAAATTTCTAATAATTGTACCATTTTAAATTTAAACCAATTTATTTCTATGTCAGCCTTCTGTGGCACTTGACAGCTGCCTCTGAAGTTAAAATACACATCAACTTGTTGTTTTCTATCTTTTCCCTTTCTTCCTCCTGTAGCTTCGTGGATCACAACTTTTTCTATATACCTACTTATCCTTGGTACTGTCAGTCCTCCAATATTTGTTTTCTCCTACTACTTTTAGCATCTTTTGAAACCCCTCTCTATCGAAGGTTCCCCTAATCTTTTGGACTTTCCGCATCTTTTTTTACGCAAATACAAGAACCCCCGCGAACTACTTTTTGTCGCGGGGATCTATTATTCCTTACTATCCATTTGCTCGAGGACTTTTATGAGGGCGAGTTTAATATGTTCGTAGGTTAATCCCCCTTGGAAATACACACGATAGGGTTCACGCATTGGGCCATCGGCGGATAATTCGATGCTGCTTCCTTCGATAAAACCGCCGGCAGCCATAATAACCTGATCTTCGTAGCCGGGCATATCCCAGGGATACGGCGTCACATGTGCGTCGACAGGTGACGCACTTTGAATGGCACGACAGAATTGAACCAAATTTTCTGGCGTTCGTAAGGCGATAGATTGAACGATGTCACTTCTTGGATCGGTCGATGTAGGTATACAGTCGAAGCCCATGGATTCAAACGTTTTGGCAAATAGCAAGGCTCCTTTTATACACTGAACGACACGGTGTGGCGCTAAAAATAGACCCATTAAGGTATTTCGACTCTGACCGAAGGTAAGCCCGCATTCTTTTCCGATCCCGGGAGCGGTAAGTTCCGATGCTACCTGCTCAATAAGCGCATTTTTCCCCACAATATAGCCGCCGGAGAGGCTCAAGCCGCCCCCCGGATTTTTTATTAAGGATCCGGCCATAATATCGACGCCTATCTCCGTCGGCTCGATCATCTCAGTAAATTCGCCATAACAATTGTCTAGAAAAATTGTGCCCTGATAGGTTTTTCGAATCGCTTGGATCGCACGATGAATTTCCTCCACAGTAAATGCTCGGCGGTTGGAATAGCCCGTCGAACGCTGCATGATAACGAGATCCGTATCCCCGGAAACGAATTCGGGAATAGCATCGTAATCAATCCGACTGTTTTTAAGAGGCAATTCCCGATAGAGGACTCCCTGTTCTTTTAAATTCCCGGGAGCGTCTCCAGACGTACCCAAAACTTTGTGCAAAGTATCGTAGGGTGAACCGGTCACGGAAACGATGGTATCGCCGAATTTCGTTAAGGCTTTTAATACCAAAGCGATGGCGTGAGTACCAGAAACGATATTTGGACGAACGAGAGCATCTTCCGTCTTAAACAGCGCGGCATAGACCGACTCAACCTTTTCCCGACCCACATCCCCATATCCGTACCCGGTGGTCCAGTTAAAATCCGTAGCAGCTAAGCGAACCGACTGTAGGGCCTCCAACACTTTTTTTTGATTGTATAAACAAATGCCGTCGAGAGCGCAAAATTGTTTACTTAGGCTCCGTTCTATTTCTGAAAGATCCACGTTTTGTACCATACTTTTCCTTCTCCAGTTCTAATATCTGTGTCAACGCTTCGCCCTTTGTTTCTTCCGACATGGAAATAAACATGGCTTCTTTTTCTTTTCGAAACCAAGTCATTTGTCTCTTGGCTAAATTTCTGGAATGCTGTTGAATTTTTTCGATGGCGGTTTGCTTATCCCATTCTCCATGTAAATAGCGCACAACTTCTTTGTAGCCAATTGATCCCATTGCCTTTACTCGGTCTCCATAAACGCGACAAAGGCATTCTACTTCTTCAAAGAGTCCCTCTTCCACCATCTTTAAAACGCGTCGATTAATTCGTTCATACAAGGCCTCTCGCTCCCAATTCAACACGATATACAGGGGATCTATATCCCTTCTCCTTTTTCGAAGCTGATCATTTTTGGCGGAACCGGATTCGATACGCTCTAAAGCGCGCAGAATCCTCCTTGGATTTTTTAAATCCACCGATGCCGCTAGATCCGCATCTCTCTCCTTCAGCATGGACGCCATATACTCCAAGCCCTTTTCTTTATAAAGATGGTTGAGATGATCCCTCTGTATCTTCGACGGTTTTTTTGTAAAATCCAAATCGTAGATTAGACCATGAATATAAAGAGCGGTTCCTCCACAAACAATGGGGACTTTCCCCTCTTGCCAGAGTTTTTCGAAGATGGGCTGTGCTTCCTTTTGAAAGTCGGCGGCAGAGTAAAATTCCTCCGGATCTTTCGTATTGATCAGGTGATGAACGACGCCGTCTTTTTCTTCTTCGGTAATCTTACCACTGCCAATGGTAAATCCGCGATATACCTGTACGGAATCCGCGGAAATAACTTCCGTATGCAATTGTTTCGCCAAGGCTACGGATAGATCCGACTTGCCGGAGCCTGTTGGCCCTGTGATTAAAATCAACGGCTTCATAGACCCTCCCGTAAAAATAGTTTTTCGAAAGCGCGCTTTTCCACATGAATCATGGTCGGTCGTCCGTGAGGACAGGTATAGGGCGTCTCAGCCTGATTTAAGTCGTCCAACAAACTATAGGCTTCTTCGGACGACAGTCTATACCCCGCCTTAATGGCACTGCGACAGGCAAGGCGCATAATCTTGTAAATGTTTTGTTCCTTTACGCGAACGCCCTCTTCCAACTGATGCAAGGAATCGAGAAAAAACTGCCGAAAATCGTCGATGAGCAAATGCTCCGGCACTTCCCGAATGACAATATCCTGTTCCCCAAAAGGCTCTGGATAAATCCCTAAACGCCGATAATCGTCCCCGTACATACGCACCGCCTGCATCTCTGCCGGGCTTAAATGCAAGGTGATGGGCTCGAGCAACAATTGCGTGGCTACGGTATCGTCCCGGATCTTCTTGCTGTAACGCTCATATAAAACCCGCTCATGTGCTGCGTGTTGATCCACAATCAAAAGGCGGTGATCTCGTTTATTTTCAAAAAGAATATAGGTTTTAAAGACCACGGCTAAAAATTCGTAAAGACTGACGTCCAAAGGCGGTTCATGGGCGCAAGGTAGCGTATCTTTTTGTTCGACGTCATCCGACGCGCAGTCATCTGTAAAATTCTCCTGCGCATTTCTGCTTCCTCCATAAACCTCTACCGAATCGGCTACCAAGTCCGCTTGCTGTGTTAAATACGGGGGCTTTCTTTTCTGATCCACTGCTTCTTTTTCTTGTTCACGCTCCCGGCTAAGTTGAAAAATTGTCTTTTCCGGTTTTGGCGACTCTTTCTCCGGGACACTGTTTTCTAGAGATTCGACTGATGGAATAACACGTTTAGGAAGCAACTGTTCCGCTACCAAACGTTCTAAAATGACGGCCAACTGATTTTCATTGGAAAGACGAATTGTTTGTTTCTGCGGATGTATATTCACATCAATTAAAACTGGATCGATGGAAATGTAAAGTACGTAGACGGGATAGTGATTCAGAGGAATTAGCGATCGGTAAACCTTCCGAACTGCTTGCGCGATATCGTTGTTCTTGACGTTGCGTCCATTGACAAATAAAAACTCGCGATCTGGCGACGAACGATGCAACAAATTATTGGATATATAGCCTTCGATTTTATAGGATTCCGTGTCAAAGGAAATAGGCAACAAATTCTTTGCAATATCTTTTCCCAAAATCGAATAGATATGGTTGCGTTTATCCTCTGAACTTTTTGAATTGAGTAACGTCTTTTGATTTCTGGATAAGTGAATCGAGACCTCTTGATGGCTCAAAGCTAAGGCCTCGACTATACTAACAATCTGACGTAGTTCTTTGGCCGTCGTCGCCATAAATTTTTTCCGAACAGGCGTATTATAAAAAATGTCCCGAACGATCATCGTCGTTCCCACAGGCGCGCCAACAGGCTCTTCTTTCGATGTAACGCCCTTTTCCACAGTAAACTTGTACGCAAAATCACTATCGTCCGTTTTTGTAATACACGTCACGTGACTTATATTGGCGATGCTCGCCAAAGCTTCACCACGAAAACCCAAACTGGTAATTAAATCCAGATCTGAAATTTTTCGCAATTTCGACGTGGCGTGACGGGCAAAGGCATTCGGCACTTGATTTCGCGGGATCCCGTCGCCATTGTCGGCGATACGAATTTCGTCGAGCAAGTTTTCCGACAAACGAATACTAATTCGATCGGCGTGGGCGTCAATGGCATTTTCCACTAATTCCTTAACGATGGATGCGGGATTTTCAATGATTTCACCGGCCGCAATTTGCGAAATCGTCTGATCGCTCAATGCGCGTATATCATGCATTGGCATCCTCCTTTAGGGATTCGAGAAGTATTAGCGCTTCTAGCGGCGTCGTCTTGTTAATATCGATGGAGCGAATTTTTTCCCGCAAAGGATCTTCGCGTTTTTCAGAAACAAAGGATATTTGTCCTACATCCTTGGCTAGGCTTCCTTCCGTAGTAGATTCTAAATGCGCCAAAACCTCCCGTGCGCGTTCAATCACCTCTTCCTTGACACCGGCAAGTTTCGCCACATCGATTCCGAAGGAATAATTGCTTTGACCTACTACAATTTTACGAAGAAAGCGGATTTCATTGTCTACCTCTTCCGTCGCCACCGTAACATTGACAATTCCGTCGTAATACTCTTCCAACTCCGTTAATTCAAAATAGTGCGTCGCGAACAGAGTCTTTGCGTGCACCTCTTTATAAATGTATTCAATAATGGACCAGGCGATGGAAAGGCCGTCGTAAGTACTCGTGCCTCGGCCTACCTCGTCAAATAAAATCAATGAACGAGGCGTTGCCAAACGCAAAATCTCCGCCACTTCCGTCATTTCCACCATAAAAGTCGACTGACCTCGACTTAGGTAATCGGAGGCGCCGATTCGCGTAAAAATTTGATCGACCACGGGCAAATTTGCCGCATCCGAAGGTACAAAGGATCCGATCTGCGCCATGATTTGAATCAACGCCACTTGACGCATATAGGTGGACTTTCCCGCCATGTTCGGTCCCGTAATGATCTGAAGTACCACGTTTTCTTCGTCCAAATAGGTGTCATTTGGAATGTAGGGTTCATCCATCGTTTGTTCCACTACCGGGTGACGACCACCACGAATATCGATTACGCCGTCCTTATTAAAACGTGGCCTGCAGTAGTGATATAAATCCGCCACTTCCGCCAAAGCACAAATCATGTCCAGGGATTGAATCGCTTCAGATAGTGTCTGAATCTCCGGAAGCTTCGATCGAATCGCAAGTTGGACCGATTCCAATAGATCCAGTTGTCGCTGAAGAGCGCGCTCTTTTCCGTGAAGTATCTCTTCTTCCCTATCCTTTAATTCTTCGGTAAAAAAACGTTCACTTCCTACGAGCGTCTGTTTTCGGATAAAGTGTTTAGGTACTCGCTCCACGTAGGATTTCGATACTTCGAAAAAGTAACCTAAAATTTTATTGTACTTCACTCGCAAATTCTTTATTCCGCTGGCGTCCCGCTCTTTTTCCTCCAGCTGTAAAATCCACTGTTTCCCACTTTCGGAAAGAGCAAACAGGCGATCCAACTCTTCATCTACACCTCCGGCGATGAAGCGCTGTTCACGATAATTGGCTGGCGCATCCTCTAGAATCAGTGCGTCCAATTTTTCAGAGAGCTCGCCCATGAGATCGACGCCTTCAAAAATCTCAAGTAAAGAATCTTTTTCAGCCTCGCTCAATAAGCGTACGATGCATTGTGCTGCCTTCAAACTCTTTACTAATCGCCGGATTTGTTTCGGCGTTAAGGTCTCGTTGGCAATATAAATAGATAGGCGATCAATGTCGTAAATAACTTCTAACTGTTCGTCGATATCGTCAAATAAAATACGATTTTCGTGCAAGGCATCGATTCGATCGTACTGTCTATTTAAAACGGCAGGATCCATGGACGGGCGCAAAATTGCCGAGCGCAAGTGACGACTTCCCATTTTCGTCTTACAATGATCTAAAATTCCGTAGAGGGACTGCGCCTTTTGGTTGTCGTGATTATTACTTACCAATTCCAGATTTCGAATCGTCGTCTCCGAAAGGTCCATAATGTGGTCGTAGTCACGACCGGTTGAAATATGCAGATG
>JAEXBU010000106.1 GCA_023393815.1 Bacillota bacterium
GCTGAAGACCTTGGGTGAAAAAATTTGCTCCAACGTTGCGGTGGCTCTTGGAATCCCGAACCGCGGAACGAAGTATCGCAGAAATTCCGCCGGATCAAATTACTATGGCATCCTACGTCACGGTATGTCTAAGCATAATATGATTATCGAACACGCCTTCCACGATAATATGGCAGACGCGACTGTTTACCGAAAGAACCTTCAAAAGACCGCTGATGCCGTAGCCCGTGCCGTAGCGGAATACTTCGGGAAGGCGAAGTCAACAGTACCGCAGAAAACGGCACCCGTTGTCCTGGATGAAGAAAAATTTGTTCAAACTGTAGCAGATTGTTTAAAAGGGAAAAAACTCAACATTCTTCCTTCCGTGACGATCGCCCAAGCGATTTTAGAATCCGGATGGGGAAGAAGTGAATTAGCGAAGAACGCCCATAACTTATTCGGCATTAAAGCCAGTAAAGACTGGAAGGGAAAAACCTACTCTAAACGAACAAAAGAGCAAAAGCCTACCGGGGAAATCTATGAGATTGTCGCCGACTTCCGCGCCTACAATAGCATCTCTGAATCAATTATGGACCACGATGTTTTTTTTGTATCGACGGAATGGCGGCGGAAGAATTACGCAGCGGTGCTAAATGCAAAAAACTACAAAGATCAGGCGAAGGCATTACAGTCTTGCGGTTATGCGACGGCACTTGATTACGGAAAACAACTGATTCAACTGATCGAACGATTAGGCTTGCAACAATACGACAAAGGAGTTGAAAAATACGTGACGAGAGATATTCAAACGCCCTCGAACTGGGCAAAAAACGAGCTTGAAGAAGCAAAGAAACTTGGGATTACAGATGGTTCGAACCCTGGAGCGAACACGACACGGGAAGAAACTTCGGCGATGGTTTTACGCGCCTACAAAAAACTTGAAACTGAAATCATTGAATTAAAAAAAGAGATTCAAGATTTTCGAAGTGTAGTTGAAAGCGTCAATAACGGTACAAAAGCAGAAAATAAATGTGATTGCCATAACATTAAAACCGGAATTTAGGAGGTCAAAATGGAAAACGCAATTGTCATGACGACAGCCGTCTTAGGAATTGTTCAAGCGATTAAAATTGCCGGACTTCCGAATAAATATGCGCCCGTTGCATCGGTTTTAATCGGCGCAATTCTCTATGTAGCGGTATCCGGGGTTAGTCCAGAACATATTTTAACCGGCATTGTAATTGGATTGTCCGCCGTAGGGCTTTATGAAAGCGGAACCCGTGTAGGGGATGCTACAACGTCTATTAACGGTAAATAGAAAAGAAGCCATAGAATCACATCTATAAAAAATTAAACAGCCTTAAATTCGATCCTGTGAGGTCGTTTTTTTGATATTTAGGGGATAGTTTCGGCTATCCTCTTTTTTTGTGCCCAAAAACGGTATTTCGTGATATATTTTAAGCACGAGGTGAAACTATGAAGGTCGGAGACAAGTATGGCGAGTGGGAAATCATCGGAGAGGCGTCAAAACCGTATCATTCTTTATGTAGATGTTCCTGTGGCGTGATCAAGGAAGTCAATAATAGCGCGCTTCGATTGGGAAAATCTAAATCGTGTGGGCACGGAATAGAAAAGCGAACAAGAGATCGATGCTATAACCGCACCGATCAGCAGGTTTTAGGCAAGAAATTCGGAAAACTAACAGTGATTAAACGTGTCAATTCACATGGCAACTCGCAATATCTATGCCAATGCGATTGTGGAAACGAAATAATTGTTAGATCAAGCTTTTTATTGACGGGCGGCAGGAAGTCTTGCGGTTGTCTTAGAAGTGAAAACTCAAGGGAATTGATGGAATCAATCAAACAGAGGGGTGACAACGCCAGAGATGCGAACAGATTTGAAGGCACAAACATCGCTTCGTTGAACGAGAATCTCTCTAAAAGCAATAAAACGGGATATAAAGGCGTGTCTAAGATGAAAAACGGACGATATAGAGCATACATAGTTATCCGTGGGGTGCAGAAACATTTAGGCGTTTTTGATACAGCCGAAGATGCAGCCGAAGCACGCAGAATTGCAGAGAAAGAAATATACAAACCAATCATTGATAGATATAAAGAAGCGAATAAAGAAGAGTAGAAAGCCTACTGCCAATACATGGTGGTGGGCTTTTTTAATTTTAAAAAATTAAGACTAAACACTTGACTTTATATAAACTCAAGTATAAAATTAAATCAAGATAAGGTTTCAGGAGGTGCGAAATGAAAAATGCAACGACCATCGAAGATAGAAGATTTGAAAGAACCTCTTATATCTTCGAGGCAGAGAAGGTAGCATATGACCAACTTATAAAAGAAGGCGTTAGAGATAAGCTTGTCAGCGAACACGATGACGGCAGCACGGAAGCGCTGGATGAGATCAACTACCTATTCAGCCAAGAAGTAAGTAAAAGAGCCCACGAATTGTACATTGATTTTACCGTGAACTCATACTCCGAAGAAGAATTGGCGTTTATCAAGGTTATAAAGAGCCTTTACGATGATTTTCTCAAGGATAAATTGCTGGAAGACGGCTTGATCGCCAAGGCATTTACCTATACAGAAATGGACGGGTTCATCAAACTGTTAACGGATGACTATGACGACGACGGGATCATTGAATCCCTGAATTTGAGCCAAGACGTTTTTGATCGCTTAGGAATTTAACAATGAGGTGGAGATCGTGAAGAGAATTATCAAAGATAAGGTCTATGACACCGATACAGCTGGTTACATCGGCGAATATAGTCGCCTGGAATCCGACAGTCTGTATTGGTTCAGAGAAGAGCTATACAAGAAGCGGACGGGAGAATACTTCATCTATGGAGTAGGTGGCCCTGCCAGCAAATACAGCGAGGAAATCGACTTTAGCAACAAGCAAGGATCGGAAAAAATAACTCCGATTAGTTTTGAAAATGCCAAGCTATGGGGGGAGATGCACCTAGACGCTGAAGTGTACCAAAAAGAGTTCGGTGTTAATGAGGACGACGAGAAGGTAGTCAATATCTATGTACAGATACCGACAGGACTTAACGACAAGCTGGAAGCCCGGCGGTCTTCGGAAAACAAGACAAAAGTCGCAGTAGTGATTGAAGCCTTGGAAAAACACTTAGAGGGGGAAGGGAAATGAAAAAGTCGATAAGATTCAAGACGAGAAAAGGAACCACCGGAGAAATTCGTTTTGATTCAGATAGCCCGGACTTCATAAAATACAACGCCATCGTTATTTACGACGATGGGAGCGAACCTGTTATTGGGGATGTTTATAACAGCAAGGCGGACGACATAGTCCATATCGTGCTTAAAAATCCGGTGGAAATTGATGGCAAAAAACATGCCGTCATGGGTTTGCTCGACAAAGATGCAAAAAGTGAGTACAGGAAAATCAGGAAAGAAATCTACAAGGAACAACGCTTGAAGAGGCAAAACACGATCACTGAAGAAGACAAAGAGAACCTAGCTGCGCCTCTATACTATTACTATGACAGCTCTACCTACGAAGATAACATGGTAAAGATCGATCCAAAGGATAAGATCTGCGCCATGGCCAGAAAGTATATTATTAGTCACAACGTCACTGAATTAGTCAGTATGTATTATGTGATTGAAAAATTTAAGAACAGTGAGATGCTAAGAGAGAAAGCCGAAAAACATGGAATTTTGGCGGATAAGGGCTACAAAAAAATTGAGATAAGCGACGAGGAAGCTGAAGCGGTGGTCGAGGAGTATTTCGAAGAATTTCTTGCTGAAATCAGAGAAGAAGAGGAAAGAAGGCTGGGTTTAATCAAAAAAGCCAAAGAAACAGGCGTGCCACAAGTGCTCTACAGAGTGTTTGCAGAATGCAATGACCCAGAGGAGCAATGTGATTTGGACGTAATTACCACTTATGTGGATGGCGAAGGCAACACCGAAGTACACAGACAACACACATGGTAGGAGATGGATTATGAGAAACCTTGATATTAACAACCTAAACACCACAGAATATGATGCTGGAAACAATAGATACTATCTTGAATTTTTGGTGGATGGAGAATCAGTCAGCATCTATGTAGATGCCAATAACTACCCGGAGGCAAGTCATGACGAGTGGTTCTGGGACGCAAAATCGAACGTCGATAGAGCGATTTCCGAAGCAAAAGCGACAGGGCAAATTCAACAAGGGGGAGAAAAAATGGAAACCATCAAAGAAGTACGAGAACAGTTAGCCGGTCATGACCTTTACGTCGTGGAGAGTGAGTATATTAGTAAAGGCGAATTTTACGAAAGCCTCACCACATTTGACCACGACGAGGCCTTGAAGGAAGCCCACGCCATCAAAGACAAAGACGACGAAAAAAATGGCCGAAGAATTGTCTTAACGACCTATAAGTACGACGACATTACAGACAACGCCATCGCTCGGTGGATTGAGAGTGGAAGCGAGCACGTGGAAGATATTTACATCGACTATTGCGAAGCGAACGAGGAATACATCTAAATACAAAAAAGGCGGGGCACAAACCCCGCTTTTTAAATGCAAAAAAATCACGGACACATAAATGTATCCGCTACAAAAACTATATGAGTTTTTCAATCCGCTTCAATTATATAGATTATCTCTTTGCACGTCTATATCCGGCTGCTTGGGCTTCGGCTTCGCTGTTGAAATAGACGATATTTTTCGGCGAAATCTTGTTATAGCTTGCGCCGCCGGGAAGGTGATAGATCATGGAGTTTCTATTCCCTCTTATATAGCCTTGTCCTACGGGCCCTTTTGGAGCGACGGGTTTCGGCGCAGGCTTAGGAGTGGGTTTTGGCGTCGATTGAACGGGGCATTGGCCCCACAACCCTGTTCCGTTGCTTCTAGCGGCTTGTTGCTTCTCTAAGAAGTAATCAGCGTATTTTACATCGGGCGGGAAGGTTGCGACCTTGCCATATCCTTTTTCAATCAGTATGCTGTTAAAGCACATTTTCCCAACTTCGGCATACGACGGGTTATTAGATGAAGGTCTTGCGATCCATACATAACGTAATAGCCGGCCATAACGATCTGTTTCGCTAAAGTCCTTTTGAAGATACACGGTCTTTCCTGCTAATTGACTTGTTGTGAAGTTGGATGCTTCGTGTCCATAGCATTCAACGCCTTTTTTAGGATGTTTCGTTTCAGGTGTATCAACTAAGATCATTCTTACTTTACGACCGCCACTGACCACAATGGTGTCTCCATCAACGACGCGTTCCACCTTGACGGCTTCAAAGGTATTGCTTGCAGGCTTTACGGTTGGCTTAGAATATCCCGTGCCTACAACTGCGGTGGAGTTTTCATTGTCCCATGAAACGGGTTTGCCCAATGCTTCCGCAATAACCCGCAACGGAAGATAGATTCGATCATTTCGTATAATGGTCTTCGTATCCATCTCGACCTTTTCATCACCGGCACCATAAAAGCTTTCACCGGGAAGGAAAGCATAGACAATTTCATCGATGACTATAAGGGCTTGTCTTACATCTGGATCCCATTCCACTTCAAGGCCCAAGGCTTCGGAAACCTGGCGAAGAGGGACGAGTGTCCGGTCATTATATAGGATTGGCGCAACGTCGCCTGTCACATAGCGGCCTTCTACCCACAGCTTCATATCTCTTTGTGCGTTTGCCGGCCTTGGAATAAAGCTAAGCAACATCATAAGCACTAAGAGAAGAGACAATTTCCTTCTTTTCATATATGTACCTCCTGTTCTTCTTTTATTATATCAATTGCTTACCGAAAAATTCCATGAAATAAGTTAAAATAGGCTAGGAAACAATATCACATTCTATAATGTATGGTAATGGCGCACGGTTCGGATTTCCCGCACCAGACGATTTAGTATTTATCCGTTTATTTACAAATGGCTAAAAATACACATTTTAAAAGCACGTAGGGGTTTTATCCTTACGTGCTTTTACTTGTTTTACAGTTCTATAGCCAACAATCTCTATCTTTCCGCACAGATTTTATTAAAATGGGGGACATTTTTTTGCCTTTCGTGCATGGCGCGACGTATTCATGAAAGATCGTTTTGCATTCGGAAGCGCCTATCAGTTATTGAACGATGCGTTAGTCCTTACGGTTTGTAGAAACGGTAGGGTCATTTTTTTATTAAAATGTGCGGTCTTATCCCAAACAGTTGAATGAAAGCGGGGGTTTATATTACAATGGGTTGGATCGATAAGAGAAATGCAATGAAACGTTTCATATAAAGGGGATTATTATGAAGATAGCTTATGACTGTCAAGGCGGCGATCACGCGCCCGATGCCATCGTCAATGGCGCCCTGAAGGCGAAGGATGCATACGGGATCGAACCCGTCTTTTTCGGGGATCAAGTGCGGTTGACGGCATTTGACGGTGTGGAAGTCGGGAATGTCGTACACTGTCCCGTGGCGATTACTCAGGAAGAGAGCCCGACCATGGCCATTCGAAGAAAAAAAGAGAGCGCCATTGTCCAAGGGCTTTCTGCGCTAAGTATGGGTAGAGTCGACGGCATGATTAGCGCGGGAAGCACCGGCGCTTTACTGGCCGGCGGTATGTTTATTGTAAAGCGAGAAAAGGGTGTCGAACGCGCGGCGTTGCCCGTGTTTTTGGAAATTAGTGGACAAAAGAAACTGATTTTGGACGTAGGGGCGAATATGGACGCGTCCCCCGAAATGCTCGTAAGTTTTGCGCAGATGGGCCAAAAGTATTTGCGGGAAGTAGAGAATGTATCAAGTCCTGCAGTCGCTTTATTGAACGTGGGTACGGAAGAAGGAAAGGGCAATCGTCAGACGAAAGCGGCTTACGACTTAATGAAGGATCATGTGGATCATTTTGTGGGAAATATAGAGGCCCGGGACGTGCTCTTCAATAATGTGAATGTGATCGTTGCCGATGGATTTGCCGGCAATGTTTTGTTAAAGTCGATCGAGGGAACCGTGAGTTATATTCAACAGGGAATTTTTCATGTTGCAAAAGAAGCGGGCGGCGCAGAGGGTATTCGGCGTATGGCAGATCAAATTTTAAGCGATTTGGATTACAGTCGTTATGGAGGCGTACCCCTTTTGGGTTTACAAAAACCTGTGTTTAAGGCCCACGGATCGTCTCAGGAAGAAGCCATTGTTTCGGCGACGGCCGCTTTGGTAAAAATGATCCGCGGAAAAGAAGAGAGATAAAGGAGCGTTCGGATGAAAGAAAAAGTTTTAGAAATTATTGCGGAACAAGTGAATCGCAGTGTGGATGCGTTGGATTCTTCCATGGATTTTGTGGATGATCTTAACTTGGACTCCATCGAGCTTGTGGAGATTATAATGAGCGTGGAAGATGAATTCGACCTTGTCATCCCGGAAGACAAGTTGGAAAAGGTTCGTACCGTCGGTGACGTATTGGATTTGTTGGAAGCGTACGATCCGGAGTGATTCAATTTCGTTTACTGGAGGAGCGAATCGGTCTTCGATTTAAGGATCCGACCTTATTGAGAGAAGCTTTTACCCATAAAACCTATGGAAAAGAAATGGATGGAAAATCCTACGAGCGATTGGAATTTTTAGGAGATAGTTTGCTTAATTTTATCGTGGGCGACTATCTTTTTACACACGTCAAGGAAGAAGAGGGAGTTCTGACGAAAATGCGCGCTGCTTTGGTGTGTGAGGCTACGTTAAAGGAAGCGGCGAATGACTTAGAACTTGGCGACTTTCTTCTCATGGGAGACGAGTTGAAGCGGGATGCGAAATTTAACGTGCATACAGACGATCTGTACGAATCCCTGTGTGGAGCAATTTATTTGGACAGAGGTTACGATGCGGCGAGGGATTTCGTGGAAAAAACGCTTGTGAATGGGCACATGACCGTGTCGGAGGATTACAAGTCTCGTCTGCAGGAAGAGATGCAAAAAAAGTATCGGTGCAATGTGGTGCGTTACGAGTGCAAAGAAATTGACTCCGAAGCCACTGGTGACGAGAACCGTTTTGAAGCGACGGTTTTTGTTTGCGATGAAGCTGTCGCTAAGGGATGCGGGCGAAATAAAAAAGGTGCCGAAAGCCAAGCGGCGAAAAATGCGTTACGCGCAATTGATTATGGCGAAGTGTAATATTATTCCTATTTTCATCCCTTTTTATGGCTGTCCGGTAAAATGCATTTACTGCGAGCAAAGCCGGATTACCGGCGTATCGGGCTATTTGAGCGAAGAGTGTGTCGCACAAATAATTCGTTGCGCCCTCGAAAAGCAGTCCGACAGACCGGTTGAAGTGGCTTTTTACGGCGGCACGTTTACTATGCTTTCTGTGGGAGAACAAACGGCGCTATTAAGTGGAGTAGCTCCATTTTTGAGAGAGGGCTCCGTCCAAAGTATTCGCCTATCCACGCGACCTGAAAAATTAGATTCCGAGGATTTTTTGCGATTACAGTCGCAGGGCGTGCGAACTATAGAATTTGGCATTCAGTCGGTAGATCGCGACGTTCTGGATCTGGCGAAGCGTGGTATCGAAGTGTGTGAAATGGAAAGAGTCGTACATTTAGCCAAGAAAATGGGAATGTCCGTCGGTCTGCAACAGATGATCGGTCTTCCCGGTGACTCTTTCGAAAAAGACATGAAGACGGCGCGTTGGATACTAGATCGGGGCGATTTTGCTCGCATTTATCCCACAGTAGTTTTCGAAGGGACGGAACTTTACACCATGTACCGGGAGAAAATCTATCAGCCGCTTTTATTAAAAGACGCGATTGATCGTGTTGCCCGGTTGCTTGATTTGTACGATGAGGCGGACATTCCCGTGATTCGCGTAGGGCTTCCGCACATGGAGCGGCATCAGTATGTAGCGGGACCGTATCACGATAATTTCAGAGAATTTGCTGAAACTCACCGTTTGTTGAGAAGGCTTAAGGATCGATATGCGTCGTTGGTATCCGTGGAAGGATCTCCTAAAATGATCAATCGTTTGGCGGGTCCTTTCGGCTACGGAAGGAAGGCTTTGGAAAAAATTTACGGCCCTATCGTCTTTCGATATAAGGACGTGGGGGAGTCGACGCTAATAATACAAGGAGAGGAAAAAGATATCCATGCACTTGATAGAAATGGAGCTCTACGGCTTTAAGTCCTTTGCGAAGCGCACGCGCATACGCTTTTCCAAGGATATTACGGCTATCGTCGGCCCCAACGGTAGCGGCAAGAGCAATATTGTCGACGGCATTATGTGGGCTTTAGGAGAGTCCAGCGTCAAGCAGCTCCGCGGAAATAAGATGGAAGATGTCATATTCAGTGGCACGGATCGGCATCAAGGGGTGAATTTTGCAGAAGTCGTTCTCACATTTGACAATAAGGACGGCTTTTTTGATTTGCCTTATGAAGAACTTTCCGTCTCCAGAAAATATTTTCGTTCCGGGGAAAGTCAATACACGATCAACAAAAAACGCGTGCGCCAAAAAGATGTGCGCGAAATATTTCTCGACACGGGAATCGGGAAAAATGGATATTCATTTATCGGTCAAGGTCAAATTGAGGAAATTTTAAGTACTCGCCCACAAGATCGAAGGAACGCCTTTGAGGAAGCGGCGGGGATCAGCAAGTTTAAGTTGCGAAAAGAAGAGACCTTGAGGAATTTGAACAAGACAACGGAGC
>JAEXBU010000024.1 GCA_023393815.1 Bacillota bacterium
GGATAAGATCCTGCGTACTGTCGTTCTACGGAACGGAGAGCTATCGTGCCTTTTGTGTTTTTTGTATACGGAAAAACAAGAGTCATGATAGTATCATGGCTCTTTTTCGGTTGAAAACACAGAAAGGAAGATAGATTATGACGAATCAACGCAATCTTATTATCGCCTTCGTTTTGGGCATCGTCGCCATCGCCGGGAGCTTTGCCGTGGCGGCATCGGGAATGGAGACCCACGCAACCGCCTGGTCCCTCTTGCCTCCGGTAGTAGCCATTACCTTGGCTCTTATTACCAAGGAAGTATTTCCATCGCTGTTTACGGGAATTTTTGTCGGTGCCATTTTGGCCAGCGGCGGCGCTTTTACCACGACCATGGACCACGTCATCAACGATGGTTTAATTAGCGCAGTCTCCGGGACGGCGGGGATTTTCCTCTTTTTGGTTCTCTTGGGTATGCTCGTTTCCCTTATCAACCGAAGTGGCGGCACCAAGGCTTTCGGAGAGTGGGCGGCTCGCCACATTACCTCGAGAAGGGGAGCGCAAACGGCGGCCTTCTTCTTGGGCGTCTTGATTTTTATCGATGACTACTTTAACTGTCTTACCGTGGGAAGCGTCATGCGGCCGGTCACCGACCGCTTCAAGATTTCCCATGCCAAACTCGCCTATATTATCGACGCCACGGCGGCGCCCATCTGTATGATCGCCCCCATCTCTTCGTGGGCGGCAGCCGTATCCGGCTACGCTGAAGGAACGGGCATGAGCGGTATTACCATGTTTGTGCGGGCAATCCCCTACAACTTCTACTCTCTCCTGACCCTGGTTTTCGTCATCGTCTTAATTTGGAAGAGAGACGACTACGGCCCTATGCTTCGTTATGAAGAAGCGGTTCTTCAAGGCAACGACATATCCGCTTTGGAACAAGAGCTTCAAACCGTCGAAACGTCCGAACACGCCAGTTTATTCGACCTGGTGATCCCGATTTTCTTCTTAATCGTAACCTCCGTTTTGGCACTAATCTACGTGGGCGGCTACTTCGATCCCGCGTCGGGATT
Organism: Bacillota bacterium; assembly: GCA_023393815.1. Classification (GTDB taxonomy): domain Bacteria; phylum Bacillota; class Clostridia; order Tissierellales; family Peptoniphilaceae; genus Aedoeadaptatus. Next base: position 1,049 of record JAEXBU010000024.1, read on the forward strand.
TGCAGGGGACTTCGTTGGAGCTTTCGGCAACACCGACGCCACCGTGGCTCTTCCCTGGGGCGCAACCATTACCTTGATCTTTACCATCGCCTATTTAATGATCCGTCGGGTGTTAAGTTTTAATACGTCTATGAACTGTTTAACGGAAGGATTTAACTCCATGGTTGCAGCCATTATGATTTTAACCATGGCGACGGCGCTGAAGAACATTTCCAACGAACTTCTAGGCAGTGCCGATTACGTTGGCGCGATGATGGGCAATGTGGCCGGCAGTCTGCAACTGTTTTTGCCCGTGGTCATTTTCATCGTCGCCTCCCTCTTGGCCTTCGCTACGGGGACCAGCTGGGGCACTTTCGGGATCTTGATCCCCATCGTGGTGAATATGTTTAACGTGGATAATCCCCTGTTCTTCATCGGCTTGTCCGCATGCCTAGCCGGTGCTGTCTGTGGCGACCACTGTTCGCCCATTAGCGACACGACGATTATGTCCTCGGCAGGGGCTCAATGTAACCACGTGGTTCACGTATCCACCCAGTTGCCCTACGCGCTGACCGTTGCCGGCGTGAGCGGTGTCTGCTACCTGATCGCGGGCTTCGCGCAAAATCCTTTCGTACCCCTTATTGCGGGGATCGTGATGATTGTAGGCATCTTAACCTTTGTCGGCGGACGAAACCGACATCCGGAATTGAGAAGTCAATTGTAAAGAAAAAGCGGCGCGAAAGGTGCATAGAATTAGGGATTTAACGAAACCGATTCAGAGCATCTTACGGCGAAAAGAAAAAGAGGCTACAAACAAATTCGTTTGTAGTCTTTTTTTATCTCTCGAAATAGAAAAATATAGCCAATGCAAAATGGAGGTATCTTTTTCCGAACGGGAAAAGTACACGACAAAAGCAAGGGAGGGGAGAACTATGAAACAGGAAATTTTAAACATACGAAAAATAGAAAGTGAGGCATGAAAAGATACAGAGAAAGCTCCGTGAATAACAAAAAATAGACGGCAAGTAGGAGAACGTACAGTCTATTTTTATTCATTTTGTTCCTCTCTTTATTTGTTCAAAATCTTCTTTCAATCTTATGACGCCCATTCCTTCATTATAAGTTTGTAACCCTCTCTGTTTCTCTATCATCAACTTCAAAAGAATCGTCATTTAATTCATTCAGTCTTTTTATTAACTTGCCTAATAACTCGAGCATTTTATATTTATCTTTCTTTTTTGTGTCATAAGCATCCTTCTAAAGTGGACCAAATATAAAATCCAACATTACTCTTGATTTTTTTCATTTACTTAGCTCCTTTGAGTCAGGATAAATAGATACTATGAAACCATTAGTGCCAACAGCGGAAACTACAAAATACTCTCCATTATAAAGGTAAATTTTCTCTAGTTTACCATTTTTAACGCGGATTTAAGTTCTTTACTATTTTGGAAACCATCTTTGGCAAAACATTTTATCATTTACACTCGAGTATTTTCGATATAGATGTATTATACTTTGCCCGCATGCTTATTTTGAAGTGCTTTAGAGCCAGCAAATTATCCCCGTGGATAAGCATATTTTCTGTGTCGGAGGCGTTTTTTGTGTTCAATTTTTCTTTATCTTCTATAAGTATTCGCGGCTCGACTTTTATTTTTTTCTCTTTGCCATACCAGGTAAGTTCTCATTTATTGCGCACTTTCTCCCTCCGGCCAGTCGTCTACTTTATGCCGTTTTCACGTAAAATCATACTACGTATTTACATTCCCTCTTTTTAAGTTTACGAAGGAGGAGGCATTTTAGGCTTTTTCTAACGATCGTTCTTCTGTGAAAGAACGAGGATTTATGGAAGTTTTTCGCAACTACTTTATAATTTCCTGTATCCATCATATAATGAAGGTTCAGGAGGCAGGCATGGAGGATCGATTTGACGAAATGGCAGAAATTTTAGACGGAGCGGTGGACGAACTGCCCCAAGCGTATTTTCGCGGTTTAAACGGAGGCGTGCTTTTTTCTAAAGAAGAAATGCGCGACGAAACCTATCCGGAACTTTACATTATGGGCCACTACAAATCCGAGCCCGTGGGGCGATCCATCGTCTTGTACTACGGGTCTTTTATGGCGTTGTACGGCGATCGCCCCCACGAGGAACTCGCGGAAGAGTTAAAAGAGACGTTGTATCACGAACTCACCCATCACTTGGAAGCTTTGGCCGGAGAAAACGATCTGGTTTTGGAGGATCAGGCTTTTTTAGAGCGGTATAGGAGGGAAAATGAATAAATTTTACGGCAACTTTTTTAAATACGCGGGCACGGCTTTGGACTACCTGTTGGAATTTTTTATTGCCGTCTTCAGTCTGTTGACGGAACTGTCCCGCTCCTTTCGCAGTCTTCTTCTGTCCGTACTGTTTTTCGGCGGCTGTCTGTTCTTTTTTATTTTTCTCATTCCCATGAGCTATTCGTCCCGAAGGGGCTTTCCCTGGGGGAGCATCGTGCTTTTGATTTTGGTCTTTCCCATTATCGGCTCTTTTGCCGTCAGTCGGCTGAAATATTTGCAGTACATGGTGACGGAATATTTTTACGAACGGGCCGATTACTATTTGTTGGGAAAAAACGTGACCTACGATACCATGGGGGATTACGGCAGGCGGTACCGAAGAAAGATCGAAGAAGAGCGAAGACGCCGGGAAGAGGAGGAGGCTCGTCGGGAAGAGGAGTTGTTCCGCCGTCAGTTCGAAGCTTTTTTTAATCAGGGAAACTTTACGGGTAACGGTGGCGGCTACGGAGATTTCGGCCAAGGCGGTTACAGCGGCGGCCAATGGGGCTACGATCCACCGGGTGCCTACGACGGAGGATTTAAGGAAAAATACGAAGCGGCCGCCCGTCGCCTCGGAGTGGATGTGACGGCGGACAAGTACGAAATTCGCCTGGCGTATAAAAAACTCGCGAAAAAGTACCATCCGGACCTCAATCCCCAAGAAGATACGACGAAGATTTTTCAAGAGATCAACGCGGCCAACGACTTCTTAACGGACGAGGCCATTGCCCGCTATAAATCCACTTACGGAAGACAACAATAGGAGCGACGATGAAAGTATTGCACACCTTGGCTCAGTTGCCCACGCGCACGGGCAGCGGCGTTTATTTTTCAAATTTAGTGAAGGGATTGGAGAAGAAGGGAGTGGAAAACGCCCTGATTTACGGCATTCAGGCACCTTACCATTTCGACTTTCACCAAAGGTGCTATCCGGTGACCTTTCATACGGAGGAGGTACCCTTTCCCATTTGCGGCATGAGCGACGAAATGCCTTACGAAAACACGGTGTATTCGCAAATGGATGCGAAGCAAGTGGAGCTGTGGCGAAGAGCCTTTCGGAAGCGGCTGGAAGCGGCCAAGGAGGAATTTCAACCCGATTTGGTTCTCGCCCATCACTTGTGGTATTTGACGGATATGGTTCTCGAAATTTTCGAAGGGGTTCCCGTCATCGGCATTTGCCACGGCACGGATTTGCGCCAAGGGGAAAAGCATGGAGACTTGCTGGAGGCGTACGGGAGCAATATGTCTAAGTTGGATCACGTCTTTGCCCTGTCGAAAAAAGACAAAGCCTCTGTAGCCCGCATGTTCGCCATAGACGAGTCCAAAATCACGGTCATGGGCGGTGGATACAATGCATCGATCTTTAACGATCAGGGCATTTGGCGTCACGAGGATCGCGTAAAGATCATTTACGCCGGAAAACTTTCCCGAGCCAAAGGGGTGTACGAACTGGCCAAAGCCTACCCGAATGTAAAACGCAAGTATCCGGATGTAGATATGGAGCTGATCGGCGAGGAAAGCTTGGAGCACAAGGACCGCATCTTCGAATGCGCCCACTACAAGGAGGGTTTCAAGATCCACAACGTGATCGACCAAAAAGCCCTGGGCGCCCACATGAAGACCTGCGATATTTTCGTCCTGCCCAGTTATTACGAAGGTCTGGGACTCATCGCCATTGAAGCCTTGGCTTGCCGTATGCGCCTCGTAACCGCGGAACTCGACGGGTTAATGGAGCTGTTGGGAGACGATATCGTCAAAAGCGACGTGGTGGAAGTGGTGGCCTTGCCGAAGTTGTACAACACGGATCAGCCCTATAAGCTGGAAATCGACGGTTACGTCCAAAGATTGGAAGAGGCGCTGGAAAAGCAGATTCTGGCGGTGAAGGAGAAGAAGCCCTTTTCCGATGCAATCTACGACAAGATCCAGGGCTTTTCTTGGAGTGAAATCATCGAAAGGGAATACGATGTGATACTGCGCGTTGCGGAAAAGAAGTAGGAGCCCGTGGGCTCTTTTTTCTTGAGCAATAAAAAAAGCCCCTGAGAGCTTCTTTTACAGAAATTTGCTTTTAATATTTTCCCAGTAATTATTTTTCATAACCAGTTTTTGGATACGCTTGTCCGAAAAGCGAATATTGATGCGTTTCAGTTGGCTGTAGCTGTGTTCCCTACCGTCAATGAGAACCAAATTGCTGTTGGCGTAGCGTCGTTCGGGCACGAGAGAGATTGCGTGTTCTCCGGGGATTACCAAAGACGTCTTTAGCGAACGGTAGGAGTGGGAAGAAATTCCCGCGATAGGCGTCAGAACCGTAGCCTCCACTTGAGGGTGGATCATGGCGCCACCTAAGGACAGATTGTAGCCGCTGGATCCCGAAGGGGTGGCAACGAGCATTCCGTCGCCGGAAAATTTTTCCAAGTGGTTTCGATCGACAAAGACGTTCATGTGAATGACCTTTGAATTTTGCGCCTTCAACACCACTTCGTTAATGGCCTGTACGTAAAATTTCTTTTGATTCGTATATACTTCCGCGCCCAAAATCGGCAGGGCGTTGATGTGATAATTTTTGTTTTTGTAATCGTCGATAAAGGCGTCCAAGTAGTCGGGATTGATCTCCTGGTAAAATCCCAAATGGCCGGTGTTAATGCCCACGATGGGCGTAGAGGAAAAATTCGTACGGTTTACCGCCTTAATAAAGGCGCCGTCGCCGCCGACGGTAATGGTTAATTCTGCCTTCGGAGACAGATTGGTCGTGGGCGTAAAGTGGTGCTGTTTCAACTTTTGGATCAGGCGCTTGGTGGTCTTTCGACTTTCAAAATTGGAGTTTGAAATTATATTGATGATGGGACCTGTCACAATGTCACCTCCTTATGAAAAAATTCGTTCACTTATATGGTAAAGCAAAAGGAGAAAAATGAAAAGTATAGAGGCGATGAAATTTCAGGTAGAGAGAAATTACAAGCGGGCGGATACGTTTTTACGGCACGAAGGATTTTCCGGCGGCCTCTGTCGCCGGGTCTTTCTCGCAGGCCTCGTTTCGCGCGGCGGTCGGGCAATTCACAAACATACGCCCCTCGAAGAGGGAGATGCGGTGGCCGTGGCCTTCGGCGACGAAGAGACGGATCTCGCCCCCGAACCCTTTCACCAGCGGATCGTTTACGAAGACGAGGATTTGATGGTGATCGACAAGGGAATCATCCCTTCCATGCCCTGTAAAATGTATCCTTGCGCCACCTTGGCCAACGAAATTGCCGGCTACTTTCAGTCCATCGGCTTGAAGCGAAAGGTGCGTATGTTGGGGCGGTTGGACAAAGAAACCACGGGGCTTCTTATGGTAGCGAAAAATCCCTACGCCTACGGGGTCCTTGAAAAGAATCATACAGAAAATAAAACCTATCTCGCCCTGGTGCTTGGCGCGGTGACGGAGCCGGGAATCGTCGATGCGCCCATAGGACCCGGGGAAAATTCTCTGGTGCGCGTCTTGCGGGAGGACGGACAGCGGGCGGTGACTCGTTACAGGCCCCTGGTAACGGGAAAAATCAGCTTATTGGAAATCACGTTGAAAACCGGGCGAACCCATCAAATTCGCTGCCACCTGCACGCCGTCGGCCATCCCGTCTTGGGTGATGAACTCTACGGCGGCGGGAAGGGACACGTGCACTTGCACGTGCACCGATTGTCTTTTATCCATCCGCGGACGAAAGAGGCTGTGACCTGTGTCTCGCCCATGCCCGATGCGTGGAGAGACGATATGGAAGGATGAGCGGTCGAAGTGAAAGTTATACCATAGAAAAATTAAATACTCTATTTTAAGCATGGCAATTTAAAATTTGGCCGACATTCATCGTCGTGGGAACAATAGAGTGTACAAAGTGCGTATGTCTTAAAAATCTTTCGGAAGCGATGGACGAACGGAAAATTTTTATTGAATCAAAGATTCGGTTTGTCGCGGCCAAAGAGAAAAGGCGGAGCGAAGAGGAACATAGACCCGAAGAAAAGAGGCATGAGATGGATTATTACGCAAAGGGCCGTGCGTTTGCGGAAAAAGCGATTGCGCCCGTATTGAAGAAAAACTCGCCGTGTTGAAAGAAGTAAAAGATACGTTGAGGGCGCGTTATGAATAAACCAAACCGTGAAGGAAAATCCCGGGTGGCGAAGCGGGTAGATAAGCCCCGAGAAGCTCGCACGTTTTCCATGTCCATGCGGGGGACTTGTCAGGATTTGAAGGAAGTGCACCTATATACGGACAGAAAAGAACTGGTCGTAGGCTGCGTTATGAGTTTCGACAACGAGTACGATGGCGTGACGGCCATGAGCTATTTTCTCGGGAGCCTTCTGTCTTCTATGATGCATACGACTATAAAGGAGATGAAACAATCCGGCGTGGTCATAGACGAAATCGAGGGCCTTATCCACGCGGAACTGAAAAATCCCCTGCGCATGGTTCCCGTTCGGGGTTACGACGATCCGCCGGAAATTGAATCCATTCGCGTGAAGCTCTTTTATTACGCCGACGGAGACGAAGAAAGGCTGAACGCTATGGTGGAAAAGGCGCAGGAAGTCAATCCTATTTTTCGTCTGGTCCATCGCGCCGTTCCCGTGGAGTTGAAGGTGGAATGGGTCTTGTAAAGAGCGGGCGAAGTTTGTGAATCTTGATTAACAAAGCGCGTCGTAGTATAATGAAAACAAGTTAAATAATCCCTGCGTGGTTCGATACCTTCTATTAATTCAACCGACAAATCAGACACGGGAAATTGTGTCTAGTTACCTATAACAAGCCTCCACTGAGTGGAAGTTAGACGTAGTTAGCAAATTACCCACCTTTACTATAAGGGCGGGTCTGAATTAAACGAAGCCCGGCCTTGCGGGGGATCCAAAGATCCGGCTCGTCCGGGTCTTTTTTTGTGCGTTTTTCATCGGAGGAGATCAAGTGCCGAAGTTTCTGTGGGAGTAGGTCTTTGGCTTTTTTCTTTTCGGGCGTATTTTTTCTTGACGAATGAGCCTCGGGGGCGTAGACTGTTACGTAGCGAAGATACTTTTAATTTAGTGCGAGACACTAAGAAGGTTGCAAAATAGAATACACCTATCCCGAGGGATGGGTCTCTCTTTGTGCCTTTTATCGACGATAAAAGCTTTTTTTATAGGAGGCCATATGCTGAAACATTTCATAGAACCGGATGATATGACAGAAAGAGAGTACGACGATTTATTTAGACTGGCGCAAGAGATTACATCGAATCCCGCCCGTTACGCCCACGCGTGCGACGGAAAGATTCTGGCCAGTCTTTTTTTTGAGCCGTCGACCCGAACCCGTATGTCTTTCGACGCGGCCATGTACCGTTTGGGCGGACAAGTGCTCCACTTAGGGGATGTGAAAGTCTCAAGCCTTGCTAAAGGGGAAAGCGTGCGGGATACCTTGCACATTGTGGATCAGTACGCGGACATTTGCGCCATGCGCCATCCCCGCGCCTACGCTCCGCACGAAGTGGTGGACGTGTTGAAACATATGCCCCTCATTAACGCCGGCGATGGAGACCACGCCCATCCGACCCAAACCTTGGCGGATATTTTTACCATTCGCAAATACAAGAAGGCCTGGTCCGGTTTGAAGATCGGTTTTTGCGGCGACTTGCGTTACGGGCGCGCCGTGCACTCGCTGTTCCAGTTTTTAAATCGCTACGACAACGAATTCGTCTTTATTTCTCCGGAAGGATTAAATATGCCGGAAGAATATTTAAAAATGTCGCGCCGCCCCTATGTGGAAGTGGCGGATATAAAGGGCGCCGTCGGCGATTTGGATGTGCTCTACATGACCCGCGTGCAAAAGGAGCGTTTCGCCAGCGAAGAAGAGGCCAAGCGCTACGAAGGTTCTTATTTACTGAATGCCGATGTTCTGGAGGCGGCGGAGGAAAATTTGGTTGTGCTGCACCCGCTACCGCGCGTGGATGAAATCGATCCGGAAATCGACGAAGACCCCCGGGCGCTGTATTTTGAACAGGCACAAAATGGCATGTATATGCGCATGGCTCTGATTTTGACCTTATTGGAGGCAAAAAATGAAGGTGATCGGTAACGAGGATTTAGGCGGTGGACTCTACGTCCTCACGCTGGCCTATGACGGAAGCGCAAAGCCCGGACAGTTTTTTATGGTCAGGCCCGCGGATCGATCCAAGCTTTTGGGACGCCCCATTTCCATTTTTTCTTTGAAAGACGGAAGGCTTTCCTTTCTCATAAAGAAAGTAGGCAAGGGTACAAAAGATTTCGCGCGCCTGCGTTTCGGCGAAGAGGTTGCGGTGGAAGGACCCTTCGGCCACGGTTTTCCCGAGTTGAGAGAAAAGACCCTCTTTATTGGCGGCGGCACGGGCATCGCCCCGTCGCTGCATTTGTTGGAAAATGACGGGGAGAAGCATCTTACCGTGGCCATCGGGCTTAGGGAGAGAAACGAAGCATTGGAAGCCATCTATGCCCCTTACAAAGAGCGCGTGCACTTTTATAGGGGAGAGAATATTTTCGACGGCCTGGACGTTGGGGATGATGTGATTTACACCTGCGGTCCGGATCCCATGATGCGGGAGGCAGTCAAGCGGGCAAAAAATAAAATCTACGTATCCATGGAAAGGCACATGGGCTGCGGTTTCGGCGCCTGCTTGGCCTGCACCTGCGACAGCAGTGGCGGGCGCGTGCGGGTCTGTAAGGACGGCCCGGTATTTGAAGGGAGGTCCATCTATGCTTAAGACGGATCTGTGCGGCGTGGAATTAAAAAATCCATTGATCGGCGCCTCGGGCACCTACGGATTCGGCGAGGAATACGCCCCCTTTTACGATCCGGAAATCATCGGTGCCATTTCTACGAAAGGCCTAACCCTGCATCCGCGGCCGGGGAATACCGGGCAGCGGATTTACGAAACGCCGTCGGGGATTATGAATTCCATCGGTTTGGAGAATCCCGGAGTGGATTATTTTATCGAAACTATTTTGCCCGTCATGAAAAAGAAAGACGTGGTGATCCTCGCGAACCTGGGTGGCCACAGCGTGGAAGATTACTTAATCGCCGTGGACAAGTTAAACGAGGCGGATATCGATATGATCGAGCTGAATATTTCCTGTCCCAACGTGTCTTCCGGCGGCATGGCCTTCGGCCTGCGCTGTCAAGATGCGGCGGCCATTACGGCGAAAGTAAAACAACGGACGCGGCACAAGGTGATCGTTAAGCTTTCGCCCAATGGAGACAATCCGGCGGAGTTGGCCAAGGCCTGCGAAGCGGCGGGGGCCGATGGGATCAGCTTGGTCAACACCTTTCAGGCCATGGCCGTAGATGTAAAAAATCGGCGCGCGGTTTTCGATCAAATCTATGCCGGTCTTTCCGGTCCCGCCATCTTTCCCATAGCCCTTCGCATGGTGCGCGATGCGGCTCGAGCGGTAAAGATTCCCGTCATCGGCATCGGCGGCGTCCGTTCGGCGGAAGATGTGATCGCCATGATTATGGTGGGGGCGCAGGCCGTGGAAATCGGCACCATGAATTTGGTGGAGCCGGGCATAGTCCCCAGGCTTCTTTGTGCGTTAGAAACGTACATGAAAGATGAACACATAGGATCCTTCGACGCGATTCGCAAGAGCATTTAAAGGAGCGATTATGTATATCCAATTAGAAGACGGCACCGTCTTTAAGGGCAAGCAGTTTAGCGGCAAAAAACGCAGAGTCGGTGGGCGGTTCACCGTCCACAGCGCCATGATCGGCCACGAAGAAGTGATGACGGATCCGGCTAATCTGGACCGTATTCTGCTCTTTACCTATCCTTTGGTGGGCGGCTACGGCATGAATTTTGAGGACAATCAATCGGACGGACCGACGATTTCCGCTTTTATTTGCAGGCGCGCCATGGAAAATGCCACGAATTTCCGAAGTGAAATGGATCTGAAGGCGTATTTGGATTACTACGACGTGGTGGGTATCGAAGACGTGGATACCCGCGGGCTTATTCGCCATTTAAATGAAAATGGAATGCAGCGCGGCGTGATTACCGATCGTTTAATGACGCCATCGGAAATGGATGCTTATTTTGCCGAGCAAAACCCCAATACCATCGAAGAAGTGAGCACTATCGAAGTTACGGAAATCGAAGGGAACGGTCCGACCGTCGCCCTGTGGGATTTCGGCGTAAAAGACGGCATCTTGGAGCAACTGAATAACGCGGGCTATAGGCTTATCGTCTATCCGGCCATGACCAATTACGAAGAAATTTTGAAAGACGAACCGGACCTATTGTTTTTAAGCTCCGGCCCCGGCGTCGCCGCCCACTACTTAGACATCGTCCACGACGTGGGGCAGATGATCGGCAAACTTCCCATTTACGGTATGGGCTTGGGCGCCCAGTTCTTGGGTTTGGCCTTAGGCGGCGATTTGGAAAAACTTGCCTCGCCCCACGCCGGCGCATCCATTCCCGTAAAAGGCGACGGAGACCGGGTGTATATGACGAGCCAAAATAGAGAATATGGCATCGATCGTTTGCCCGAGGCCGTCAAGATTACCTATAGAAATGTGGCGGACGACACGGTGGAAGGCTTCGTTCACGAAGAAAACAAAGCTGTGGGCGTACTCTTCGATCCCTTCGGTCTGCCCGGTGCGCGGGATCTTCTCGCCGATCAATTAGCCGTCATCAGTGAATTAGCCTAGGAGGAATTATGTCCCGCAAAAAAGATATTCAAAAAGTACTCGTTATCGGCAGCGGTCCTATCGTGATCGGTCAAGCGGCGGAATTCGACTATTCCGGCACCCAAGCCTGTGAATCCCTGCAAGAAGAAGGGGTGGAAGTGGTACTGGTCAATTCCAACCCCGCCACCATTATGACCGACAGAGAAGTGGCGGATAAGGTATACATCGAGCCTTTGACCAAAGAGGTCATCGAACAAATCATTGAAAAAGAACGGCCCGACGCGCTGATCGCCGGTATGGGTGGGCAAACGGGTTTGAACCTGTCTATTGAGCTTTACGACTCCGGGGTCTTGGAAAAATACGGTGTGGAAATTATCGGAACGTCCATTCCTTCGATAAAAAAAGGCGAAGACCGTGAGGAATTTCGCCAACTGATGGAAAAAATCGGCGAGCCCATTATCGAGTCGAAAACCGTGGAAAATGTCGAGGATGCTGTAGCCTACGCCAACGTCATCGGCTATCCGGTAGTGGTGCGTCCGGCCTTTACTTTGGGGGGCACCGGCGGCGGCATTTGCGAAACGGAAGCGGAGCTTAGGACCATCGCCCACGCGGGCATCCATTTGTCCCGCGTCGGTCAAGTGTTGATCGAAAAGTGTATCACGGGCTGGAAAGAAATCGAGTACGAAGTCATTCGCGACTCCTACGGCACCTGTATTTGCGTCTGCAATATGGAAAATATCGACCCGGTGGGCGTGCACACCGGCGATTCCATGGTCGTCGCGCCCACGCAGACCCTGACGGATGTCGAACACGGTATGCTTCGGGAAGCGGCTTTTCGCATCATCGAAGGGGTGGGCATCGAAGGGGGCTGCAATGTGCAGTTCGCCGTGGAGCCCAACAGCCTCAAGTACGCCGTCATCGAGATCAATCCTCGGGTCAGCCGCTCTTCCGCGCTGGCGTCAAAGGCGACGGGCTACCCCATCGCCCGTGTGGCGGCAAAAATCGCCTTGGGACTGGGTCTCGACGAAATCGAAAATAGGATTACCGGCGAAAAATCCATGGCCTTTGAACCTTCCATCGACTATGTGGTCGTTAAAATTCCCAAGTGGCCCTTTGACAAGTTCTTTAACGCCGATCGGAACTTGGGAACGAAGATGATGGCCACAGGCGAAGTGATGGCCATCGGACCCACGTTTGAAGTGGCCTTATTGAAAGGCTTGCGGTCCTTGGAAATCGGCGCGTTCAGTCTCCTGCATCCTCGCTTTAAGACCATGGATATCGCTACGTTAAAGGAAAATGTAAAGCGACCCAACGACGAGCGGCTCTTTTATCTGGCGGCGCTCTTGAACACGGGCTACGATATCAACCGTCTTTCCAGAGAAACGGGCATGGACGCCTACTTCCTTCGAATTATTAAGCGCATCGTCTGTGTAGAAGCGGAATTGGAGGCCATGAAGAAGGAAGACTTAACCGAAGACAAATTGCGGGAAATGAAACGGATGGGCTTTAGCGACGAAATCATCGCGAATCGCCTGAACGTCAGCGAAAAATTTATTCGGGAATTGCGAAAGCTCTTCGGCATCGAAGCCAAGTATAGAAAAGTCGATACGAAAGGCGGCTTATCCGAGGCCAAGGCCAACTACCTCTACTCTCTGTACGAAGGAGAGGACGAGTCTCCGGTTCACGAGGATAAGCGGCGAATTATCGTCATCGGAAGCGGCCCCATTCGCATCGGTCAAGGGGTGGAATTCGACTACGCCTCCGTGCACTGTGTAAAGACGTTGCGCCGCGAAGGTTACGAAACCATTATCATTAATAACAATCCGGAAACGGTCTCCACAGATTTCGATATTTCAGACAAACTCTATTTTGAACCCTTAACGGCGGAAGATACCTTAAACATTATCGAAAAAGAAAAGCCCGAGGGCGTTATTCTGCAGTTCGGCGGTCAGACGGCCATTAAACTTGCCGGCGTCTTTAAGGAAGAAGGCATTCCTATTTTAGGCACGGATCCCACGGCCATCGATCGGGCGGAAGATAGGGAAAAGTTCGATGCCATGTTGGAAGAGCTGCACCTGGTTCGTCCGAAAGGCGTAGGCGTTCACGGCGTGGAGGAAGGTATGGAAAAAGCTGAAAGTTTAGGTTACCCCGTCTTGGTTCGTCCCTCTTACGTCTTAGGAGGGCAAGGGATGGAAATATGTACCGCCGACGAAGATTTGCGTTACTATTTGGAAGAATCCTTCGCCATGGATCCCAAGCGTACCGTGCTCATCGACCAATACATTCAAGGGATGGAATGTGAAGTGGACGCCATTTCCGATGGCACCGATGTATTCCTTCCGGGCATTATGGAACACTTGGAGAGGGCCGGCGTCCACAGCGGCGACTCCATCAGCATTTATCCGAGCCGCCACATTTCCGGCAAAATGGAAGAAGCCATTTTAGACGCCACGAAGAAGGTGGCGTTGGAATTAGGCGTCTTGGGTATGATCAATATTCAATTCATCATTAAAGACGACACTCTCTATATGATTGAAGTCAATCCGCGAAGCTCCCGTACCGTGCCCTACCTTTCGAAAGTTACGGGCATGAACATTACGGAAATCGCCACGAAAGTAATGTTGGGGGACAGCCTAAAATCTATGGGTTACGGCACGGGTATCGGAGCCGTTTCGCCAACGACCTGCGTGAAGATTCCCGTATTCAGTACGGAAAAACTTCACCGGGTAGAAGCTTCCCTCGGACCCGAAATGCGCTCCACCGGGGAAGTTTTAGGCGTAGGCCGCACGGAAGAAGAGGCCATGGCCAAAGGCTTTTTGGCCGCAGGCACGGATATTTCGCAAAAAGCACGCCGAGCTTTGTGTACGATCCGCGATAGGGACAAGGAAGAATTTCTCGCCATTGCCAAGGAACTTGCGGATGTGGGCGTAACATTCTACGCCACGAAGGGAACCAAGGCCTTCTTAAATCAACACGGTATTGAAGCGGAAGAAGTGCGCCGCATCGGCGAGGCGGCTCCTACCATGATCGACTTGATTCAAGAAGGAGAGATCGATCTCGTCTTCAACACCCCTACCAAGGGCAACGACTCCAAGCGCGACGGCTTCTTGATTCGAAGAAACGCCATCGAGTGCGACGTGGAACTGTTTACCAACTTGGACAAGGCCAAAGTCTATGCCCAAACGCTTAAGAACAACCCCATCGAAGACGAGCTGAACCTTTACGAAATCGGCGACTACAACGCCCTTCGGTGATTACCAAAAATACGATTCGGGTAAACTCTCCACAAAGGAGTGTGACCTATGGGAATTGGAATCGTCAGCGACTTATGAAAGAAAGGCGCGAACAAGGGCGAAGCGGAACAACCCTGCGCAGGCGTCCGCGAAACCTTATCCAAGGTCAAGCGCTACGCCAAGGAACGAATCGACGAAGGGCAAACGGAGGGGGAGGCTCTTTCGGGCAAAGGGGAATGGATGAATTAGAAGCGGCGTTATGACGCGCCGAAACGCCGCGTTCATGCCTTGGAAGAGCGCATTCGCCTCTTGGAAAACCGGCAAGGAGAGTAGGAAGTCAATAAAGATACAGCCGGCAGCGATGCCGGTTTTTTGTAGGAGGAAAAAATGAAAGTTTACGGAACGGATCTGTGCCCCGATTGCGTGGAGGCAAAGAAGAAATTGAAAGAAGAACACATTTCCTACGACTACGTGGACATAACGGCAAGTATTCAAAATTTAAAGGCATTTATGCGCTTAAGGGATTCGAATGAGGTATTTGACGAGGCGAGGGAATCGGGATTTATCGGCATTCCCACCTTTGTCAAAGACGACGGAGCCATCGTCTTTTCGGTGGATGCCCTATGAGAGATAAGACGCGTCTATTGGCCGCCACGGGCATACTCTGCGCCTTGTCCGTTACCTTGTCCACCTTGGTAGTCTTTCCCAATATGGCACCCTTTCAACACGCTGTGAACGTCATCGGCGCCGTCGTTTTAGGACCGTGGTACAATTTTCTCTGCGCCCTCTTAACCGGGCTGATACGCATGAGTACGGGCCGCCCCTTGACATCGGTTACGGGGGCCGTGGTGGGTGCGCTTCTTTCGGGGATCTGCTACAAAAAGACCCGATCCCTGGCCGCTACGTGGGGCGGGGAGATTTTCGGTACGGGTATTTTAAGTGCTATCTTGTCCTATCCTTTTATGAAATACCTTTACGGCATGGACTTGGGCAGCCCCTTTTATTACATTCCCTTTTTCCTGCCCTCCACCCTGGTGGGAGCGTCCATAGGGATTTTGGTACTTTTGTCCCTAAAGCGGTTGGGAAAACTTTCGGCTTTAGAACTTTGGAAAAAGTAAAAAAGCAATTGCATTTTTCTTTTTTTCTGCTATACTGTTAATAATCCTACCAAATATGAAAGCGTCGAGCAGAAGTAAGTAGCTTCAAGTGCCCTTCTTAGAGAGTCGGTGGTTGGTGCAAACCGATGAAGTTCCTTGTTGCGAATGGGTCTGTGAGTGCGAGGTGAAAGAAAGTAGCCGAGCCGGTTCTCCCGTTACAGAGATAGGATATGTTAGTATCTAAAGAGAGATGCGTCCTTTGGGCGCAACTAGGATGGCACCGCGAATTCACCATTTGCTCCTACACGAGCGAGTGGTTTTTTTGTGCCGAGAAAAGGAGTTATTATGAATACGAAGTCGTTAGTAGAAGGCGCTATTTTTATCGCATTGGGCACGATTCTCCACGCCGTGGTTCCGGGATTTTTTAACGGTATGAAGCCGGATTTTATGCTATTTTGTTTAATTGCCTATGTGATTATCAATCCCAAACCCCTGCCGACCTTGGCCATGGGCGTCGCTACCGGCGTATTGGCGGCCTTGACTACCCAATTCCCCGGCGGTCAGCTGCCCAATATCGTCGATAAAATCGTCTCGGCTTTTTCTGTTCTGGCCATGGTTCGACTCATGCCCGGAGAAGGAAGCATAAAGAAAGCCGCGATTTATTTTATCGCCACAGTGATCAGCGGAGCGGTCTTTTTGGGGACGGCCGTGGTGCTCGTAGGGCTGCCCGGCGGGGCGCCTTTTACGGCGATGTTTGTGGCCATCGTCCTTCCCACGGCGGTCATGACTGCGGCTTTGGGTCTCGTCTTTGAACGGGTGATCGGCATACACTACAAACGCAATCGCGCGTAGAGGAGAGAGCGAGTTTCCTCGCTCTTTTTCTATGCCGTAGAAATTGAGGCGCACCGAAATCCTGTGGTATAATACATAAGTTAAGGGAATATTGAAAGGGAAGGAGCCCTTATGATCGAAATAAAGAATTTAGTCTATCGATACGAAGGTGCCGACAAAGCGGCTGTAGATGGCGTGAATCTGCGTATCGAGAAGGGGGAATTTGTCGCCGTCCTGGGACACAACGGCAGCGGGAAGTCTACCATGGCCAAGTGTTTAAACGGTCTGTATCGCCCGACGGAAGGAGACGTAACCGTCGACGGAATGAACACGAAAAGCGACGAGGCCATTTGGAAGATCCGCGCATGCGCGGGTATGGTCTTTCAAAACCCGGACAATCAGATTGTTGCGACCGTTGTGGAAGAAGACGTGGCCTTCGGTGCGGAAAATTTGGCCGTTGAACAATCGGAATTGAGGCGACGCGTCGACGATGCCCTGGAAGCGGTGGAAATGACCGAATTTAAAGACGACCAGCCCCACAAGCTTTCCGGTGGACAGAAACAGCGGGTGGCCATTGCGGGTATTCTCGCCATGAATCCCGATTACATTATCTTGGACGAGCCTACAGCCATGTTGGATCCCGTAGGACGCCAGGAAGTGATGAAGACGATTCTTCGCCTGAACAAGGAAGAGGGGAAGACTATTGTCCTCATTACCCACTTTATGAATGAAGCCGTGCAGGCGGATCGCGTGGCGGTGATGGAAGAAGGCAAGCTGATCTTGGAGGGCGCTCCGCGAGCGGTCTTTAACCAAGTAGGGACGATGAAGTCCTTGGGGTTGGACGTGCCGCAGGTGACGGAGCTCGCCGATCGGTTAAAGGCCATCGGCGTGCCCTTGCCCGACGGGATTTTAGATAGAGAGGAGTTTGTCGACGCCTTATGCCGAGTATCACGATCCGAAATGTAAGTTATATTTATAATCAAGGTCTGCCCTTTGAAAAAAAAGCCCTGGACGGAGTGAATTTGGAAATTCATGGCGGCGAGTTTATTGCCCTGATCGGCCACACAGGCAGCGGAAAATCCACTTTAGTGCAACATTTAAACGGCCTGATCGAACCGACAGAAGGGGAGATCCTCTACGATGGGGTGAACTATCGGGATAAGGGCATGACCCTCGCCACCTTGCGTCAAAAGGTAGGTCTGGTGTTTCAATATCCGGAGTACCAGCTTTTTGAAGAAACCGTCGTCAAAGACATCGCCTACGGGCCGAAGAACTTAGGCTTGTCCGACGAGGAAGTGGACGGTCGCGTGCTCCGAGCCATGGAAAAGGTGGGGTTGTCCTACGAGGCGATGGGAGAAGAGAGTCCCTTCGCTCTCTCCGGCGGTCAAAAGCGACGGGTGGCCATTGCGGGCATTCTCGCCATGGAGCCCGAAGTTCTGGTTTTGGACGAACCTACGGCGGGTTTAGATCCCCGAGGGAGTCGCGAAATTTTAGAAGAGATTAAAGGCTTATTCGAGTCGACGGGCACCACCATCGTTTTGGTTTCCCACAGCATGGAAGAGGTGGCTCGCCTGGCCACTCGCATGATTGTCATGGATCGGGGCAAGGTCTGCATGGACGCGACGCCGCGGGAAATTTTTGCGAGAGAAGAGGAACTCCGCACCATCGGTCTGGGAGTGCCTCAAGTGCGCCGAACCATGACCGATCTTGTGGCCAAGGGCTTTGACGTAAAGGAAGACTGTATTACCGTGGACGAAGCGTTCGACGTCTTAAAAACGTGGTGGGAGGCGAAACGTGCTTAAAGATATAACCATCGGTCAGTATTTTCCCGCGAAATCTCCGGTTCACGCCTTGGATCCGCGGTACAAGATACTGATCATGACGATTTTTATCGCCAGTTTATTTTTCATCCATGCTTTTTGGCCCTACGTATTTATTTTTGCGTGGCTCTTTGTGACCATTACGGCAGCGAAGATCCCCGTAAAAATGGTCGTCAAGGGACTGAAGCCTCTTCGGCTGATTTTGATCTTTACCTTCATTATGAATGTGTTTTTTATTCCCGGAGAGGTCTTGTTTCAATTCGGCATCCTGACCATTACGAGAGAAGGGCTGGTTCAGGCGATTTTTATGGCTATTCGCCTGGTGCTTTTGGTGATGGGGACGAGCTTGTTGACCTTGACCACGTCGCCCTTGGCTCTCACCGAAGGGATCGAAAAGCTTATGAGTCCCTTAAAGGGCATTGGCTTTCCCGCCCACGCCATCGCCATGATGATTACCATCGCCCTGCGCTTTATTCCCACCTTAATCGACGAGGCGGATAAGATTATGAAGGCGCAAATGGCTCGCGGAGCGGATTTCGAGTCGGGAAACGTCCTAAACCGGGCGAAGAATCTGGTGCCCCTGTTGGTTCCCTTGATTTTGAACGCGTTGCGCCGGGCGGAGGAACTGGCGACGGCTATGGAAAGCCGCTGCTACCGCGGCGACGAACACCGCACAAAATTAAATCCCCTGGTTTTGACGGGAAGAGATCACTTGTATTTTGTCTGTAACATGGCCTTTTTCATCCTCGTCTCCGCCACGCGTTGGATGCCCGTGCCCTTGCCATGAGAAATATTTTAATCACCGTGGCCTACGACGGCACGCACTTTCATGGCTACCAGGATCAGGGGCCGAAAAACCTCAGAACCGTGGAGACCCTCTTAAGAGAGGCGCTGGAAAAAACCGTAGGCCACTCGGTGGCGTTGCAGTCGGCGGGGCGTACGGACAAGGGCGTACATGCCTTGGGACAGAAGGCGAATTTTCTCTCCGACACGCCTATCGATTTGGGAAATTTCCCCCGGGTGGTAAATTACCACTTGCCGAAAGATTTGAGCATTACCGGAGCCGAGGAGGTGCCGCGGGATTTTCACGCTCGCTACGGCGCCAAGAAAAAGCACTACAAGTACCGCATCTACAACGCCAAGCACCGAAACGGAATGTTGGATCGCTACGCCGTTCATGCCCCCTTTCCCTTGAATGTGGCGCGAATGGAGGCGGCTCTGAAAAAGATTGAAGGCTTTCACGATTATTCGGCCTTTATCGGCCGCTACGCCTCTCCGGCAAACCCCAAGCGCGCCATCGATCGAATTAGAGTGACACAGGCGGGGGAGATGATCGAGGTGGATTTTTACGGAAAAAGTTTTTTAAAGAATCAAATCCGCATTATTATGGGCTGTGCCATGGAGATCGGCCGGGGGCTCATGCCCGTGGATCAACTATGGAAGGCGACGAAAACCCTGGACCGAAAAGATTTAGGACCCACGGCGCCGGCTCATGGCTTGATCCTTGTGTCTGTCGACTACGATTAGCACGCGAAGACGTGCTATTTTTTTGCGCTTTTTCCGATTTGCTGTGGTAAAATGAAGCATACGTTTCAGAAAGAGGTGGGCTTATGTCCGGTAGTTTCAAAGTGTTGGCCTGTTACCTGTTGTGGGGCTTTTTGGTCTTATACTGGCCTTTGTTCGGTGCCTTGGACCCCTTGGCGGTTCTGTCTTTTCGCATCGTCTTTTCCATGATCTTTTGTTTGGCTGCCCTGCTCATCATGGGACAGGGCCGTGCCCTCGTCGATTTAATGAAAGACAAGAAGCAGATGTTTTTGCTTTTTTGTGCCGGAGTGGCCATTACGGTGAATTGGGGTAGCTACATTATTGCCGTTATGACCGGGCGAGTGCTGGACGCCTCTTTGGCCTACTATATGAATCCTATTTTTTCCATCGTTTTGGGCTTTTTCGTTTACAAGGAACGGCTGCGCCCTCTGCAGTGGGTGGCCTTTGTCCTGGCCGTTTTGGGCGTAACAGTTCCTATGATAGCCTACGGACAAGTACCCCTCTTTGCCATCGTGATCGGTACCAGCTTCGCCATTTACGGCGCCATTAAGAAAAAGGTGAAGGCTTCGGGGATGATGAGCATTTTTATGGAGACCCTTTTGGTGACGCCTCTGGCGCTGATTTATCTCGCGCTCTTTTGTAATCCGGGAGATTTAGGCGCGAGAGATTGGCTCCTTCTGCCCACCATGGGGATCGCCACCACCGTACCCCTGGCGCTCTTTGCCGTCGGCATGAAAGACACGAGCCTATCCGTGGCCGGCGTGCTGATGTACGTGAACCCGACGATTCAATTGCTCCTCGGCGTGTTTTTGCTGGGAGAAAAATTCACCGCCATTCACGGGATCATGTTCGCCTTCGTGTGGGTAGGCGTGGAACTGTTTTTAATGGACGGCTTTCGGGAGAGGAAGAGACAGGGCGAGATAAAATAAAACCGACGATTAGCCGGCGTATACACGGAGCCCTCAAAGTGGGAATCGAAAATTTAGCAAAATATAGCGTTGATGTAATAAAGTAGAAGTGCTAAGCTTAAATTAGAAACGTTTTTTTTAGAGGAGGTTAAGGATGCTTTATTTTAATTTCAGTAGGTATAAGAATGGAGATGTAGTTATTTAAGATAAGAAAACTAATAAATAGTCAGGGAAGAAAGGTTGGCTAGGTATAAAAAAGAGACGTTTTTCATTGTTTATTTAAGCTCTATACTGTTGATATCGGCACGGATCTTTGCATATGATGAAAAGACAGACGAATACTACCAACAAAATGCAGTTCTTATTGGGGAGATAGGGAAAAGTTACGATAAAACCGGTGGAAATAACATGGAGAAGGAACTCTACGGAACGGAAATTTCCGGTCAACGTCCGACATAGTCTCAGTGTATGATTTGACGGTGATAGAAATGAAAACTTTCAGACGTATAGGTATTGTCATTTTGCTCGTGGGCCTGCCTTACGTTATGCAGGGGATACAGCCTGATTGGGAGCAGATGGCGTGGGAGAATTTTAGTGCTGCCGTCGCCAACTCTTGGCTCTTTAAGCTGGCCGTGTTATTCTTTGCGGGCATCTTGAGTTATCGGATGATTTACGACATGACGCATCGGGAAAAGATTTTTTGGGGCGTGGGTTTACTCGTCGTAGTCGCGTGCTGTTATCTCCTCGCTAGAGTAGGTAATAAGTATGCGTTTCGCTATATAGGAAATTCGCCCGACACGACGACCACGATTTCCTTTCTTTCTGCCCTCCTCCTAGCAGATGGGTTTAGAAACCGCCACAGAGAAGAGGAAAAATAATAAGGAATGACAACGTCCGCGCGTGGAGGAACCCTCAAAGTGGAAACCGGAAATCCGACATGTGAGGGTTTGTCGTGGTAGAATATAGTGGTAAGTTGAATAAAAAAGAGGCATAGGTAGAATAAACTTTCCCGGCGATTCGCGGCATGGCCCATCGCCGGTTTTTTATGGGGATTTCCTTATAGAATCTTTAAATTTATGCCGTATACTTTCCTCCAATAAGAGGAGGGATATACAGTGAGTACATACATTGTGGAAACGAAGGATTTAACCAAGACCTTTCGGGGGCAAAAGGCCGTGAATGACCTGTCCTTAAAGGTCGAGAGGAATTCCGTCTATGGGCTGCTCGGACCCAACGGAGCGGGCAAGTCGACGACGCTGAAGATGATTGCCGGAATGCTTCATAAGACATCGGGCGAGATTCTATTTGACGGCCATTTTTGGAGCCGCGGCGACTTGGCGAAGATAGGCGCTCTCATCGAAAGACCGCCTCTGTACGATAATTTAAGCGCCGTAGAAAACTTAAAAGTCCGAACTCTGTTGTTGGGATTGGACGACAGACGGATCGACGAGGTATTGGAAATCGTCCATTTAAAGGACACGGGAAAAAAGAAGGCCGGTCAATTTTCTATGGGGATGAAACAACGGCTGGGTATCGCCATCGCCTTGGTCAATCGCCCGAAGTTGTTGATTTTGGACGAGCCGACCAACGGTCTGGATCCCGTGGGCATCCGGGATTTGCGCGATTTGATCCGGCGTTTTCCGGAAGAAGGCATAACCGTTATTCTGTCCAGCCACCTATTGGGGGAAGTAGCACAGACGGCGGATCACGTGGGAATTATCGTCGACGGCGAATTAAAGTATCAAGACAGAATAGACGGGAGCGAAGAGTTGGAATCGCTCTTTATGGACGTATTGAAGGGGCGCGAGGTGTAAAGAATGAAAAAGTATCTTCTCGCCGAACATTTGAAGCATAAGCGGAGTTTTTTGAAAAAGCTGTGTGTAGTAGCGCCCTTGATTTCTCCGGTGGCGGCCTTCGTACTCATGCCCCTGTATTTCGCCGCGAGTGCCTACAATTGGTGGTATGTCTTTCTATTGCAGGGGACCTTTGCCTTGGTGGCGGGTCTGGTGCACCGAAGGGAAGAAAGAAATCTGCATTACCGGGCCGTCTATTGCCTCTCCGTCGATCTGGGAAAAGTATGGATTTCCAAAGTACTCGTGGCGTCGGCCTATTTGCTTTTCGTCGTCGTTCTGCATTTTTTAAGCGTGGAAATCCTGCAATCTTTTGTAAGCAGCGGGTTGGCGCCTCGCTATGAGTGGAGCACTCTTCTTTTTGGGAGCATCGTCTTGTTGCTTGTGAATCTGTGGCAAGCACCCCTGTGTTTGTATTTGGCGAAGAAGATCGGTTTTATGGCGAGCCTCGTCGGCAATACTTTATTGGGCGCGGCGGCGGGGATTCTTTTCGCCGATTCCCCCCTGTGGTGGTTCTGCCCCTATGCGTGGGGTGCGCGTCTCATGGTTCCCATTCTTCACGTCCTGCCCAACGGGCTCGTGGCGAATGCAGCGAAACCCATGATAGAAGATACGTCGGTGGGGATTCCCTGTATTGTGTCCCTTGGGCTTTACTTCCTATTGATCGGCCTCACGGCTCGCTGGTTTTCGGCGCAGGAGGTAGAATAATGGGAAGAGTGATAAGATCGGAGTTGTACAGAGTGAAGCACACGTGGATTCCGTGGATCCATATCGTCTTGCCGATGTTCTACGCCCTTGTTTTTTTCTTGGCCAGTCGATTGACCGGATTAAAAAATTTTGCTCCCGACGACACGATACAGGCCTATTTCGCGCTTTTCGGCGCGGCAGTTCCGAGTCTATGCGGCGTCTTAACGTCCAAAGTGGTGGATATGGAAAGCGGAGCGGGGAGCTTTCAAGCGCTGCTCGCGACGATTCCTTCCAGGACGAAGGCCTATCTGGGAAAAGAGGCGGCCCTACTTCTCGGTTTTTTATTGTCGGCGTCTGTGGCCGTCGTCCTCTTCGGATGTTTGTTCGGACAGCGCGGTGCAGGGTTTTGGGGCGCGGCGCTCTTTTTCCTCCTGTGCGGGGTGCCGGCCGTCTACTGCATGCATTTATGGGTGGCCCTGGCCTTGGGATCGGGTCCTTCCATCGGCCTGGGTTTTGTGGAAACGTTGATCGCCTTTCTCGCCATGACCGGCCTTGGGGATAAATTTTGGTACTTTTTGCCCTGCACGTGGCCGGCACGATTGCCCGGAACCTATATTGTGGGCAGCGCGTGGCATGATCCATCCCTTTTGACAGGGGAGCTTGCGAAGTGGAGTTTTGCCGCCCTTCCGATAACCGCGATGGTCGTCTTCGGTTCGTTAGTTTGGTTTCGCCGATGGGACGGAAAAACTTGGAGCGACTAAGCGACTAAGAAGGGTATTAAAAAAAGAGGAAAGAGCCGTGGAGACGGCGGAGGTGATTTTGTGGCGAATCTGCTTGTTATCGACGACGAAGAGGATATGCTCGCTTTAATCGAAAACATTTTGAAGAAGAAGGGGCACCGCGTTCGTGCCGTGCAAAACCCTTTGGAAGTAGACGAAAAGGATTTGCGGAAATACGATTTAATTTTACTGGACGTGATGATGCCGGGGATGGACGGGATGCGCTTTTGCAAAAAAATCCGCACAATCGTAGATTGTCCCATTCTCTTTTTAACGGCAAAGTCCATGGAATCGGATATTGTAGAAGGGCTTTTAAGCGGGGGAGACGACTATATTACGAAGCCCTTCGGCGTAGAGGAATTGCTCGCGCGAGTCGAGGCCCATTTAAGAAGGGAGAAAAGAGAAAGGCACGCCGGGTTCCATCTCGGGGCGATTCGCTTTGACCTGTCTTCAAACGAAGTGTTCGTTGCAGAAGAAAAAGTGCCTTTGACGAAGTCCGAATACCGAATATGCACGCTTCTGGCCAAGAGAAGAGGGCAGGTGTTCTCCAAAGAGCAGATTTATGAAAAGGTCTTCGGCTACGACGGCACGGGCGACGCGTCTGCCATTTCCGAACACATAAAAAATATTCGCGGAAAGTTTCAACGGGTCGGAGAAAAGCCGATCGCGACCGTATGGGGGATCGGATATAAATGGAATTAAATGGAAAAGGGCAGTCCCTTAAACTCGTTTTTCTGAAATATCTCCTAAGCATTGCCTTCGGCCTCGCGGTATCCGCGGGGCTTGCCCTCATCCTTTTGGCGGTAGCCGGTCGCTTTCACGGCATCGTGGCGGCCGATGCGACGGAACAATCCATCCTTCAAAACAAGTCGAAAATTGCGGAAGCGGAGTTTTTTGATCCTTCCCTTATTCCGGAGCACGTAGACTACGTCTTTTTGGCGGACGACGGGCGGATACTCGCGTCCAATATGTCGGCGGAGGCGAGAAAAAAGGCCGTGGCCTTTCATCGGGGAGAGGAGATTTCCACATCGGCGTCCGCTTTTATGGAAATTAAGCGGCCGGAAGGCGTGGTGGTGACTCGTTACGCGATAAAGCCCCGCTATACGAATCTGTGGATGGAAGACCATCTTCCTCCCGTCAACGCGTTGTTTTCCGCCCTTGTGGTGATTTTTTGCTTTATAAGTGTCGTCGCCACGACCGTGTGGTGGGC